>NZ_LZMN01000084.1:0-130907 GCF_001665955.1 Corynebacterium sp. EPI-003-04-2554_SCH2473622
TTTTCGGATTCGTCGGTGCCATAGACAATCATGAAACGATCGTCGACAAGGGTTAAGGGCTTGACCAGCGCGCGCACGTTGGAAATCCGATTACCCGTGCGATGCTTAGGCACGGAAAGTTCGAGGTAGCGGTTTTCTTTTTCTTCGTCGTCAAAGACGTTTGCAGCCACCCGCCACACCTGTGGGTTAATGGTGCGCGCGCTGGTCAAGCCCTTAACCCTTGTCGACGATCGTTTCATGATTGTCTATGGCACCGACGAATCCGAAAACGTGCGTATGCAATCGGCACGGCGGGATTTCGTCGCGAACGTATCCCACGAGCTAAAAACCCCGGTTGGGGGGATGGCGCTGTTGGCTGAAGCGCTGTTGGGTTCGCCGGATGATCCGGAGCACGTGACGCATTTTGGGCGTCAGCTGCAGCGCGAAGCTAACCGCATGGCGGATATGGTCAATGAGCTGATTTCCTTGTCCAAGTTGCAGGGGGCGGAAGCACTTCCAGAGATTGCGCCGGTCTCCGTGGCCGAGGTCATTAGTGCGGCGATTGCGCGTAACCAGGTGGCAGCAGAAAACCACGGCATTATTCTGCGAAACCTGGGGGCTGTGAAGGGAACCAGCGGTGCAACTGGCGACGATGCAACCAGCGGTGCAACTAGTGGTGGTGCAACTAGTGGTGACGCAACCGGTGGTGCCGAATCAAACTCGGGGCTATTCGTCGTCGGTAATAGAAATCTGTTGGTTACGGCAGTGTCGAACCTAGTCTCCAATGCCATTAACTATTCCCCAGATTCCACACCGGTGACTGTGAGTTACGAGGCAGTATCCGCTGAGGAAATCTGCATCCACGTCGTTGATCAAGGCATTGGTATTGCTTCCGAAGACCAGGAGCGCGTATTCGAGCGGTTTTTCCGAGTCGACAAGGCCCGCTCCCGACAAACCGGTGGCACGGGCCTGGGGCTGGCGATCGTGAAGCATGTGGTCGCCAACCACGGTGGCAACATCAGATTATTTTCCGAATTGGGTGAGGGCACCACGTTTACCCTGGCGTTGCCGCGTTACCAAGGTGACGGCATGGGCGGGCATGAACTGGAAGACTTAGAAGAATTAGAAGATTTGAAAGGCCTAGATAACCGGGGAACCCCAGAAAATCCGGAAGGCCTACCCAGCCGGGAAAAACCAGAAGAACCGTGATTTTTTAGCGGCGAGCTGTTATAGAATCGCCCCTGTGGCAGGAAACAGGCTGCGGCCGTCGAGCCGGCGAAACGTTACACGCCGTTGAACGTCGAAAGGACACAAGCCCCATGGCTACTGTTTTGATCGTGGAAGATGAAGAGTCGTTATCTGATCCGCTGGCATTTCTTCTGCGCAAAGAGGGATTCGAGACGGTCATTGCCGCTGATGGCCCCACGGCGCTGTCGACGTTTCAGTCACAACACGTCGATATCGTTTTGCTGGATCTGATGCTTCCCGGGATGTCGGGCACTGAGGTGTGTAAGAAAATCCGGCTTACCTCGCAGGTTCCGATCATTATGGTCACCGCACGTGACTCTGAGATTGACAAGGTGCTCGGGCTCGAGCTTGGCGCCGACGACTACGTGACCAAGCCATATTCTGCTCGTGAACTCACCGCCCGCATCCGGGCGGTGCTGCGTCGAGGGGCCGAGAAAAACACAGAAGCAGAGACTATCGAGGCCGCCGATAACGTTTTGGAAGGCGGCCGCGTGCGTATGGACGTCGACAGCCATATCGTTTACGTCGATGGCGAAGCAGTTCCAATGCCGCTGAAAGAATTCCACCTGTTGGAATATTTGCTGGAAAACGCCGGACGCGTTCTTACCCGCGGGCAACTGATCGACCGCATCTGGGGCTCTGATTACATCGGCGACACTAAAACCATCGACGTGCATGTCAAACGGTTACGCTCCAAAATTGAACCGGAACCATCCCGCCCGACACACCTGGTGACTGTGCGCGGGCTAGGTTATAAGTTCGACGCCTAGTTTCTTTCAGGTTTAATTGTTTCTTTCAGGTTTAATTTCCAGTTGCCGCCTGCGTCGCCGGATGCTGGGGGAGATTCACGCCTGCCGCGCGGGCAGCATCACGCATCTGGCAGTGGTTCGCCAAAATTTCGTAATTGCGTTGGCCCATTACCGCCACCAACTCTTCCCGGTGTGTCTTCCACAACGGATCAGTCGTCGTATGACACTGCGGAGCCGAAGAACACCACCAGTCGAATTCCTCGCCACCGTTGCCCCACGCGCGGCGGTCATACTCACTGATTACCGTGCGTAAAATTTCCACTTCGTCGCTGCGAGTTTCATAATCCTCGTGTCGACGAATAGGAACCTGCCAGCATACTTCGGGCTTAACAACGGTTAGCTCTTCATCCTCTGCGACTGCCCACTGGTGTAGCGCACACCCTGCGCCAGTTGCCCAGCCATGACGGTTGGCGAATATACAACCACCATCAACAGTGCGGGTTTTCAACGACGGCTCCATTTCACCATCCTCGTTTTCCTCTTCGTCCCACACTAGCCACGGCTCTAACTCGCCAGCAGGCGCTATTCCCGACAAGTGCTCATCAGTATTGCTCGGGCGCAATTGCCAGTATTTCGCGGGCATGTTGCGGACGGCGTCGAAAAGTTGATCCTGGTCGGTTTCGTCGGCAAGAAACGCCCCATGCGTGCAACAAGCCACGTCGGTAATTCCTTCGCGGATGCCGAAACAATCCGAGGTGCCAAACTTGCAACTGTAATGAGATTCAACCCATGTCAGGTCGACGGAAAAGACATGCTCGGGATCGTCCGGGTTGGTGAATTCGAACCACTCGCGAGCAAAATCCGGGGCAACCTCCCGGCCAGCACGAATAGATTTGCCGGCAGGAGAGTTTGCAGGAAAACCAAGGAAAATGGAAGAAGACTGTGCGTGATTCACACCTAGACACCGTAGACCGTTTAGGCTAGGAGTGTGCGATTAGGTGTAATTGATGTGGGCAGCAACACTGTCCACCTAGTAGCAGTAGATGTTCGGGACGGCGGTCGGCCAACGCCCATGAGCGATTGGAAGACTTCGCTAAAGCTGGTGGAGCAGCTCGACGCTGACGGAAATATCCACGAGCGAGGTTTGAAGAAACTGATCTCGTCCGTTGGGGAAGCTAAAGAACTCGCCAACAAACTCGGATGCGACGAATTCATGCCCTTTGCCACGTCTGCCATTCGCTCCGCCACGAACTCCGCCTATGTGCTGGATGAAGTGGAAAAACAGACGGGGGTGCGCTTAGAAATCCTCTCTGGCAAGGACGAAGGCCGGTTGACATTCCTGGCTGTACGACGTTGGTTTGGCTGGTCGGCTGGTCGCATCACGAACATTGACATCGGTGGCGGCTCGCTCGAATTATGTACCGGCACCGACGAGCACCCCGATGTTGCCAGTTCGCTGGATTTGGGTGCCGGCCGGTTGACGTATAACTGGTTTGATGCGGATCCGCCGGGAAAAAAGAAAATCAACACGCTGCGCGACTACATCGACGCTGGGCTCAAGGATGTTGCCGCCGAGATCCGCGCCTACGGTGCCCCAGGAATCGCGGTAGGCACCTCGAAGACAATCCGTACCCTGGCGCGACTTACTGGTGCCGCTCCATCGTCGGCAGGGCCCTATGTACGACGTAACCTGACCGCACCAGGTTTGCGTCAATTGATCGCATTCATTTCCCGCATGACTGCCGCCGACCGAGCCGAATTAGAAGGCGTGAGCAATGACCGTTCGCATCAAATCGTTGCCGGTGCTTTAGTTGCAGAAGCTAGTATGCGAGCATTAGGAATCGACGAACTCGAAATCTGCCCCTGGGCACTGCGCGAAGGCGTAATTCTGCGTCGCATCGATAAAGGACTGGAATAGGGAGAAACAGCATGTCTGACGACAAGCAATTAACAGTCGCGGAATTGTTGGCCCGCGCCGGGAAAGAGAACTCCGATGGCCAAGGGAAAGCCGGCGCTCAAGGCGGTTCTGGTGCACGGAAATCCGGAGGCGACTCGGAGAAACCACGTCGACGTCGGCGTCGCAGCATGGAAGACGGCGGAGGTGTCTCCGTCGCTGAGCTGACTGGGTCGTTTCCGAAAGTCACCGCGAAGCCAAAGGAATCCAAGCACGGGTCCCCCATTGATGAGACCAGTAGCAATGAGGCCAGCAGCGGTGAGACCAGCAGCAACAAGGGTGCAAAAGCTGCAAACGCAGGTTCCGGGGCTGCGCAGAATGCGGCGACGGAAAAACCATCGGGACCAAAAGCGCCTGTGGCTGCCGAAAAGAAGCAACCGGCAACACAGTCGGTGTCTCCGGCAACACCGCCAACTACCCGGAAGAAGTCCAAAACCATCACGGTTGGCCATAAGAGCGGTGACAAAAACAATGGCGGTACAGGGACAAAGACCGGTGGACAGGCCAACAGTGTTCAGGATTCCAGCCAAGAGAAGGTAAGCAGTGTTAGTGCTGGTGCTAGCGGTAGTGCTGCTGGTATTGGTAGCGCAGCTAAAGGTGTTGGTATCGGTAACGCCGGTAACGCTGCTGGTGCTGGAAGTGCTAAAGCTCCAGAGAAACCGACACCGGCCTCAGACGAGACCGCAGAAATCTCCCGAGTTACCGACACTACGAGCGCACGAACTGAGGGCGGTTCTGATAAACAGAACCAGCGCCCCAACGGCCGCGATCAGAAGAACCACGAACGCAAGGAAACTAGTCGCAAGGACTCCGAGACGACTGGTGAGATTCCGCGTGTGCAAGGCGGCAAGCCAGTTGATAAAGCTGCGAAGACAGCGGACACCGCTAGCCAGCCGGTGAAACCGGGTAAGCGAGCTGATGACGATACCTCCGAATTTCAGAACATTCCGGATTCGCTTACGCAGGCAGCCGCGGGTGCCCCGGTTGGTGGGGCTGGCCAAGACGGTGCAAAATCTACCGGAATAAATTCCACGCAGAAGAAAGCTGCTCAGGGTGCTCAGCAGACAGGGCAGCCTGATAATTCGGCGCAGGAGAATGGTCAACCGTCGGGCGGACCATCTCCCGTCCACGCTGATGCGGATCAGGATGACGCAGTCTCCGAAGGCGAAGGTATGAGTCCGGTTGCGGTGATTTTACTGGCACTGGTCGGCATCGTGCTTGGCGTCGTCGTATTCAAGGGCTTCGAAATGCTTTGGGGTGCTCTGAATAACTACCTGGTTGCCGCGTTGGCAGTCGGCGTTACCGGTGTTATGGCTGGCATAGTTCACGCCCTGCGCACGGAGCGTGATGGATTGTCGATGACATTGACGGCTATCGTGGGCTTGTTGTTGACTTTTGGTCCGGCGATCTTGGTAGTGCTCTAGTGTTTCAGTGATTGGCTATCTCGCCGCTTGGGACAAGAATGTCTAAAAACTGGTTGTGGTTAACACGACCGTCACGAGCTAAGCTATGAACTCGATTGCACATTAAACCCCTAGTCTTCCACAGTGTGGTGGCTAGGGGTTTTGCTTTCTGGCATCGTAGAAACCATGACTAACATTGCAGTTCTAGGTGGAGGCCAGATCGGAGAAGCTCTCGTTTCCGGTCTCGTAGCCTCTGATTACGACCCAAAGTCCATTACCGTGACTAACCGCAGCGCCGAGAAATCGAGCTACTTCGAAGAAAACTACGGTGTGCACACTACTTCGGATAACGCGGCTGCGATCAAGGACGCCGATTATGCGTTTTTGTGCGTCAAGCCTTATCACATTATTGATCTGTTAGAAGATGTTTCCGAGACTCTGCAGTCGAGGGAAGGTAAAACTGTGGCCGTATCCATGGCCGCAGGTTTGACCTTAGAGGCTATGGAAAAAGCGGCTGGCAGCGGGGTGCCAGTGGTTCGTGTGATGCCAAACACCCCGATGCTGGTCGGTAAAGGAACTAACGCTGCAGCGCCAGGAAGCAGCGTATCCGATGAACAGATGTCGGGAGTTTCAGAACTGCTCGAGGCAGTTGGTGAAGTAGTCATCGTAGAAGAAGGCGATATGGATGCTGTAACCGCGATGTCAGGTTCCTCGCCAGCGTATTATTTCTTGGTCACTGAGGCTC
Source organism: Corynebacterium sp. EPI-003-04-2554_SCH2473622 (assembly GCF_001665955.1). Taxonomy (NCBI): domain Bacteria; kingdom Bacillati; phylum Actinomycetota; class Actinomycetes; order Mycobacteriales; family Corynebacteriaceae; genus Corynebacterium; species Corynebacterium sp. EPI-003-04-2554_SCH2473622. The sequence goes on from NZ_LZMN01000084.1 coordinate 6,079, forward strand.
TTATCGACGCCGGTGTGCAGATGGGGTTGAAGCGCGATGTCGCCGAGAAACTGGCTACCAATGCCGCCCACGGTGCAGGAAAGATGCTGACGGATTCTGGTCGCGATCCAGCAACCCTTCGGCAGAACGTCTCTTCTCCAGGTGGCACCACTGTGCATGCTCTTCGTGAACTTGAAGAGTCTGGTCTACGCGGCATGTTCTTCCGTGCAGCTGAGGCCTGTGCTAACCGCTCCAAGGAACTTGGCTAAAACTTCTTTTATGCAACGGCAGGACACTTGCTCGGTGATATGACTGTCTGGTTGTTTAATGCCTACTAAAAACCTCGCCGCATCATGACCGGTTGAGCTTCAGAGATAACGCCCGCCGACCGCATCGTTGCCAGAATAGATACTGGCACTGGCGTGGTGCGGCGGGTTTTGCGTACTTGTGTGCAGTTACGTTCCAGGAGATATACGGGGGTTGCAAGCGATAGATGGGATTAATGTGCAGGGCGGGTCGCAATAGTCACAAGTGACACGCTAGACTAGTTTGAGCACGTGCGTGTGAAGTCCTGCGGGAGGGGAAGCCTGCAGCGCACTACGAGCTGAAGGGTGAGATACATATGGCACATGAAGACAAAGGAACGTTTCTGACCATCGCCGAGGTTGCGGAGATGATGCGCGTCTCGAAAATGACGGTCTACCGCCTTGTGCACGCTGGCGATTTGCCGGCTGTTCGCGTGGGACGTTCTTTCCGGGTTCACGAAGAAGCCGTGAACGAGTACCTGCACTCGTCGATTTACGAGGTTGGGTAGTTTTACGGACTCATCACAATAGCGATTGAGTTATTACCGGAACTTGCAAACCTTTAATCGGCTTTGCACCCTCGCGGCAGGCATCTGTTGATGCAGGGACACCGAGCCAGGCTACGTCATTAAGACTTGCCAGTTCTGGGAAATCCCCGGAGTTTGCCCAGATTTGGGTAAGCTTCTTGACAATCGCTAAAGTGTGAGCATTAGTGTCGGCAGTTTGTACACATATCAACTAAGAATTGAGGGTACTGACCATGGGTTCAGTCATTAAGAAGCGCCGTAAGCGCATGTCCAAGAAGAAACACCGCAAGATGCTGCGCCGTACTCGCGTTCAGCGTCGTAAACTGGGCAAGTAAACTAGCGCACGTTATTCAGTTGGAGCCAGATCCTATGTGGTCTGTCTACCAGCACGCACCCTGTGGAACAGGCTGGAGTTCGGCATCCAAATTACCGTCGAGTCTCCATGTCACTAGTTTCCACAGGGATTTTGTGTATCTAGTGCAGATCCGGGCTATGCGGCTCTGTTTTTGGTGCGCGCCTTAGTCGGCGTTGGAGAGGCTGCCAGCAACCGACGACCTGGAGCATTGTGTGCGGCAATCGTTTCATTGATGTCGATCTTTCCGGTGCTGGGGTTAAATTTGCCTACAAGATGAGTATCGTTTTCTCTTTCCATGTGGCCCATGTTGTTTTGGCCGTCACGTTGGTCGTTATTGCCTCGGTGATGATAGGCGCAAAGTAGCGTGAGGTTTTCGATGTTGGTCTTTCCACCGTGAGAATATGCAGTTATGTGATGGCCTTCGCATTTCGCCGCTGGCTCTGAGCAGCCAGGGTGGCTACAAACTAGCTGCATTGCAGTGAGAAAGGCTCTTTGGATCTGAGTCGTGTTGCGTACTGAGCCCGCGTCGAGAAGCTTTGCCTTGCCATTGTCCGTGATTCCAAGATGGCATTCGGAGATTCCCAATTGCATAATTTCTGCCGGGGTTAGCGTAGTGCCGGTATCTGTCCGGAACCTCGTTCGTGGTCCCATATTTAGGTAGTCATCGATTGTGCCGACCAGCACCAGTTGCGCAGACACTCTAGCAGTTGTTGTTTTCTCTGCTGATTCCGCTGTGACTTGGGACGCTTCCGAGTTTGGTGTAGGCCCGAATATAGCGTTCATGAAGTAGTCGTGGACAAATTGTGAAAGTGTTCGAGTCTCCGTGACAGTGGCGTCGGCCTGACGGGCTTTCCAGACTCGTGTGGCTTTTGCCCGAATAGCTTCAATGCGCGTGGAGAAGACAGGGTCGGTGGTAATTCCGAAATTTATCATTCCGTTGGGAAGCTCTCGGGGTTGAGAAATGTAGCGCTTAGAGCGTGCAGATTCTTGGGTTGCCCGTGCCTTAGCAGGCGACGAATAAGCGTCAGGATGATTATTTGCGTTGCGTATACGCTCACGACACCAGTGGGTGAGGTCGGCACAGTTGCGTCCCTTGTCAGCCTCTTTCATGGATTCTAGACGAACCTGGTGTTTTCCTGGCACCGCGGTGTCGTTAAGGTGGCGTAACTCCCGATCAATTACGTCGACCTTGTCTGTGGAAATTTGTCGTGCAAGTTCACGACCGGTAGATTGGGCATATCTTTCCTGGTTAAGCTTGTTTTTTGCTAAACGCATCCGTTTTGATCGCTGATTGCTAGATTCAACTTCGACTTCCTCGTCATCTGGATCGTATTCGGCGATATGGATGTGTCCGTAGGCGGTTGTTGCGCGATTTTTTACAGTATTGGCGTGTGATGTGGAATAACCTAGGCGTTTGGTATAAAACCCACGAGCGGTCGTTGTACCTACCAATCGACCAATTTCGGTTCGCTCTGCACACCATGCAAGAGAAGTTTCGCTGGATCGACGGGCAGAAGCAGCCTGGGAAAGGTATTCGAGTGCTTGCGCAATAGACGCTCTGTGGTCGAGGTGTTTACTTTTAGATTGCGCTAGTTCATCGCAAAGATCTGCTAATTCTGCGTCTAATTTTGAGAGGATGGACGCAATGTCGGAGATTCGTTGCCAAGCGTCTGCCCGTTTTTGGTTATGTAGGTGTGGAGGACGTTTCCGGGAACCATGCTGGTGCTGTTCTGGGGAAAACTCACGTAGCTTGCCTAAAGGTGTCATGGAACTGACGTTAAGAGCCCGGGGCGGATAGTTGCAGTGGAAATGGGGAACAGTCCGAAAATCTGTGGAGAAACGGAGTTATCCACAGCTAATGATGGGGTTGGGTTGCAGCAAAAGATGAAGGAATGTTGCTAAATTTATTGGGCAGCAACCTGTGCTTGAATTACCTAGCTTTTGATTTACCTGGCTTTTGGTTTGAACGGTGGCTATTTGCTTTCTATGTGGTGGATTTTTTCTTAGAAGGCCCTAATATTTTCCAGCCACCGTAAGCACCGTAGGAAAATAGTGCGGTAATTAATGCTGGTACACCGAAGGACCGCACAGCCTTGCGTAGGGAACGGTAGTCGTTGATTTTCCACCCCCGCGATTCTGCTTCCTTGCGCAGTTCCCTATCTGGGTTAATAGCTACGGCGGTGCCGACCATTGTCAGCATCGGAATATCGTTGATTGAATCTGAATAGGCAGTACAGCGATCAAGATCTAGCTTCTCCATCGCAGCCAAAGCAGCGACTGCATGTTTTTTACCTGGTCCGTGCAGGATGTCGCCGACTAGTCGTCCAGTGAATTTGCCGTTTTGCACCTCTGCCACGGTGCCAAGCGCACCTGTAAAACCAAACCTTTGGGCTAAAATTTGGGCCAGTTGCACAGGTGTTGCCGTCACGAGCCATACTTGTTGGCCGGCTGCCAAGTGTTTGTTCGCTAGTTCACGGGTAGCAGGATAGGCTTTGTCTGCAACCCGTGAGTCCACGATTTCTTGGCAGATGTCGTTGAGCTCTTCTACGGTGCGGCCTTTAATAAATTCCAGGGCTTGTTCGCGCCCTGAGGCTACGTCATTGATGTTTTCGGAGCCGGTAACGCGGTATTTTATTTGTTTCCACGCGATCGGGGCGATATCGCGCAAGCGAAAAAACCGCTTCCGTGCCAGGCCCATAGCGAGAACGACGAGTGATGATCCTTGAATGAGGGTGTTATCTACGTCAAAAAACGCAGCTGCGCCGATGTCTTGCGGTATGGCGGGGTCGGGCTGAGTAAGTTTAAAGCTTCCTGCGGCTTTCACTGATCCCGAGACCGAGGCGACGCCCGAGTCAAAGTCGGGGAGGCCGATGCCAAAAGTTTCGCTAATGGCGTTTGCGGCGGCGGCTTCACCGGCTTCTTGTTGGTGTGCCTCGTCCAGTGGTGGCATAACGGTGTTTTCTAGGAAACGTCGTAAATTGCCGCGACTTGCAGACCATTCCGCGAGGAAATCTTCTGCTGAGTTCGGCCCACTGCCGTCAGGATCAGACAAGAAATTCACTCGCTAAACTTTACCTGTTGTATGTAAAAACCCATTAATATTTCGTGCTGTATTTTCTCTGGTGTAGAACTGCTTGGGCGAATTTTCGGGGGCCAGTTCAACTGCGGTCGGGTGGATTGGCCAGATAGTATGTGGTTGTGGAGCGGTTTCTAGTCGCCTTGAGAGTGTAGTTCGGGGAATACTGTGTTCGAGATGCAAGCAGAATTTGGTTACCCAGTGTGCAGCTAAGATGGTGCCAGGAAGCTGGCGTTGAGCCGCACTGGACCTGGGGCTAGAGCGGCCCGCAGAACATAGACCCGTATAGCTTAGAAGTTAGAGAGGCTAGTTTGCATGATGAATGACGCTTGGCGATCCGGGGAGTCCGCGATGCAATCGCGTCACGATAATTCTGTCGGGGTCGCTCGAGCTGAGGAAGATGCCACCGAGAATAAGGCTGAAGCTGGTTATATTCCTAGACCTAACCCCACGCCCACGCACATCGTAGAATTGATGGTTCGGACAAATTGTGGGTCGTGTGTTCGCGTTCGCGAGCAGATCGCCCCAATCGTTGCAGCCGCAGATGCAAAACTGGTCGTGCGTAACGTTGATAATGATGCTGGGCTTGCGGTCGAGTTTGGAGACCGGGTGCCGGTGGTGGTTCTTGATGACGAGGAATTCGCGTGCTGGGAGGTCGACAACGATGAGTTGGCCGCTGCTTTGCAGAATGGGCTCTAGGAGCTGCTAATTTGCTTGCCCATTGCCCTGGAGATTCTGCTTTCTGTGGCCATTGGGGCTATCCTTTTGGTTGATATCATGGGTAGACCTCAGCCGTGAGTGTGGGCCTACCCAAATCCGGGACAGCTGGAGGGCTCTAGCTGGAGTGCCCTAACTGGTGGGCGCGGTGTGCTGGGCGAAGCCCTGAGTCGTTCCAATCGTGACGCGGATTACTGTAGTTAAGTTTTGTAGTTGAGTTAGTGAGATTGCGGAGGAAAATGTGAGCGTGCTCGTCGTGGGAATGTCCCATCGTTCGGCTCCGGTCGCTTTGTTGGAGCGACTGAGCGTAGATGGCATGCAACGCGAGGAGACGAATGCTGAGCTCGTGGCCACTTCGTCGCTGAGTGAGGCAATGATCATCTCCACGTGCAACCGCTTGGAGGTCTACTGCGTCACGAATTCATTCCATTCCGGAGTTCAAGATGTGGTGGAAGTCCTGCACCGTATTTCTCACATTGCTATCGATGAACTGCGTAGCTATCTCTACGTGCGGTATGCGGATGCTGCTGCTGAGCATATGATGGTGGTCGCTTCCGGGTTGGACTCCATGGTGGTCGGTGAGCAGCAAATCATCGGGCAGGTACGCAAGGCGTACCAGCGTGCAGTAGCCGCAAACACGGCTGGAAAAACTCTTCATGCCCTGGCGCAATCTGCTCTGCGAGCAGGAAAGAGAGTGCATACCGAGACTAAAATCGATGAGGCAGGCGCATCTATGGTTACTGTTGCGTTGAACGAAGCGCTGCAGTATATGGATTTGGGTTTGCAGAGCGGTGATGCCTCCGCAACTGTTCACACCCCTGACCATGTCGACGAGCCTTTGCTGATCGGGCGTACAGCTTTGGTATTGGGAGCCGGCGCGATGGCGTCCTTGGCTGCCACACATCTGGGGCGGTTGGGCGTCGACAAGATCATTGTTGCTAACCGCACCCGCGAACGGGCTGATAATCTGGTCGACCATGCGCACCAAGCTGGCGTGTGTGCAGAGGCTGTGAACTTCGAAGACCGTCAGCAAGTTTATGGCAAAGTAGACATCATCGTTTCGGCGACGGGCGCAGACAATTACACGGTCGACCGGGCTTCCATTCCGGAACAGCGCCACGGTCACCTGGTACTCATTGACCTTTCATTGCCACGCGACATTGCGGATGACACCGCAAAGCTTCGCGGGGTTGATCTGGTCAACATCGAGAGGCTGCATCAGTCGTTGACGTCGCAAAGCGATGAAGATACCACTGTCGGCCACCAAGACGCGAAACGCATTGTTCGTGAGGAGTTGCAAGCCTTTGCTTCTGAACAGCGTGTACGCGAAGTGGTCCCCGCAGTTTCTGCCTTGCGCAAGCATGCTGCTGGCGTGATTGAGTGTGAGATGGCGCGTCTTCGGCAAAGGCGTCCGCATATGTCGGAGGATGATTTCGGACAAGTACAGGTAGCGATTAGGCGTGCCGTCGACAAGCTATTGCACGAACCCACCGTGCGGGCGAAAAAACTCGCAGCGGAATCAGGCGCGGTCAGCCATGAAACAGCACTCCAAGAAATGTTTGGTTTGGAGATCGATGGTAGCTCGATTGCTGTCGATGCCGATGAGTTACCGTCCGTGCAGGAAGTTATTGCTCTGGGTAATAACGCCGGGAACCATTCCAGGGCCGACGATAAGGCTGGGACGAATAAAAATTCCGTGGATAATTAGCGTTAAAGAATCCCTTTAAAAAGCTTTAAGAGACGCAGAAGGCAACCCGCATGGGGCCTAAGGAGTAGAACATGTTGCAGATTGGTACCCGGGGCTCGAAGCTAGCTACTACCCAGGCTGGCCACGTGCGTGACTGGATTATTGCAGCTGGTGCGCCCGCGGAGTTGAAGATCGTTAAAACGGAAGGCGATGTGAATATGGCCCCGGTTGAGCGTATCGGAGTGGGCGTATTTACACAGAAACTGCGGGAAGTACTTGATGCAGGAGGCTGTGACGTGGCCGTGCACTCGTTTAAAGACTTGCCGACGGCTGCGGACGACAGGTTCCATTTGGTAATCCCGAAGCGCGAGGACAACCGGGAAGCCCTGATTGCGCGCGATGGTCTGCGCTTGGATGAATTACCGGAAGGTGCCCGCGTGGGTACTTCGGCGCCTCGCCGAATCTCACAATTGCTGTCCTTACGCCCGGATCTCGATATTCGTCCTCTGCGCGGGAATATCGAAACGCGAATGAGCAAGATTGACGACGGCGAACTCGATGCAGTGGTATTGGCATATGCCGGGCTGATCCGAAATGGCTATCAGGACAAAGCGACCCAGGTTTTTGCTGTAGATGAAGTGATGCCAGCTCCAGCGCAAGGGGCATTAGCCGTGGAAGTACGCATGAATGATGCTGCGGTTGTGGAAGTCGTCGACAAGCTCACCAGTGTCATCGACCGTGACTGCGCATTTGCGGAACGCGTGGTGCTGAATCGTTTGGAAGCAGGATGCACCGCTCCGGTCGCGGCGTATTCCACCTTCGATGAGCAGACTGGAATGATTACTGCCCATGGTGGGGTGTTTGCACTGGATGGGAAAAAGAGGTTGCTCGCCGCTGCCAGCGGTACCGACCCTATCGCGGTAGGCGAAGAGGTCTCGCAGGCATTGCTTGCCGACGGCGCTGCGGAACTCCTGGGTGATTCCTAGCGCACCACCGGTGCCACGCTGGGACACTGAGATTGGGTGCTAAAGGGGTGCATACTACTTGCCCTAAGGGTGCAACCTGACGTTAACCCTCGAGTTTCAATGAGTCCCAACTAATCCGTTTGTTTTTTAGTTTTCCGGCGTCTACTTTAAGCTGGTACTAGCACACGATAATGCACCGTCTACGGTTTGGGTCCGGTTAAAGGCAAAACCGCAGATGACGGTGCTTCGTCGTGGTTTATTTTTGTTTACTGTCCGTGACCGCGCGTAGAAAAGGTCTATATGAGCAACGCCCCCTCCGTCGCCCACCAAGGCAAAGTGGTGTTCGTCGGCGCCGGACCCGGCAACCCGGACCTTCTAACAGTTCGCGCCAGGGAAGTACTCGCGTACAACGCTATTGCGGTCGCAGACTCGCAGGTGCTTGCTGGAGTACGCGAAATTGTGGGCTCGGCACTGCCAGTGCCCCAAGAAAAACTAGATGCTGCAGAGCAGGAATACGCCCGCATGTGTGCTGAGGCGAAAGCCCAGGGGGCTCGTCGAAAGCCGCCAAGGCCAGCAGCCCCGACGGCTGCTGATGTGCGGGAGTTTGCTGGTTCGGAGCAGGTCGTCACCCAGCTGCACACGGCGTTAGAAGAGGCCGGAGGCAGTGATGTTATCCGGTTGGTTGCCGGTAACCCATTAAATCGGGAAGCGATTTTGGCGGAAATCTCCGCTGTGAGTGCCGCTGGCATGGAATTCCAGGTGGTTCCTGGGATGTCGTTGCCTTCCACAGTGCCGTCGTTTGCAGGATTAGCACTGGGCTCAACCTACACCGAAGCCGATATGACCGATGGCGACGTCGACTGGGACCAATTGTCTGTCGCGACACAACCTATCGTGTTGCAGGCTTGGGCTTCGGACTTGCCGACGATCGCCGACGAGCTGAGCACACGTGGGATGAGCGTTGACACCCCCGCGTTTGTCACAGTCAATGGCACGACACGCTTGCAGCGCACCTATGAGGCGACCCTAGCAACGCTGGGCAAGCTGAACGCAGAGCTTGACGGCATCTTAGTGGTGACCTTAGGGCGCAGCTTTGATGACCGTTCCAAGTATTCCTGGTGGGAGAACCGCCCCCTGTACGGTTGGCGGGTGTTGGTTCCGCGCACGAAAGAGCAAGCCGGTCCAATGTCGGCGCAGCTGGCTTCCTATGGGGCAATTCCGCAATTGGTGCCGACGATTTCTGTGGAACCGCCACGAAACCCAGCCCAGATGGACCGCGCAATCAAAGGCATTGTCGAAGGGCGCTATAAATGGGTCGTGTTCACCAGCGTGAACGCGGTAAAAGTAGTTTGGGACAAGATCGCGGAATTGGGTCTGGATGCCCGCGATTTTGCTGGCGTGCACTTAGCTGCGGTGGGAGGAAAAACCGCCGAAGCTATTCGTGAAAAAGGCATGGTTCCGGAAGCTTTGCCGAAGGCGGACGCACAAAACGCTCATGGCTTAGTGGAATCTTTCCCACCATATGTGGAAGATATTGACGCTGTTGGTCGCGTTCTGCTGCCGCGTGCGGATATTGCCGGTGATGCGTTAGTAGACGGGCTACAGGCGCTCGGTTGGGAAGTTGACGATGTGGTCGCGTACCGGACGGTTCGCGCGGCTCCACCATCAGCGGAAACCCGCGACATGATCAAAACGGGTGCCTTTGATGCGGTGGCGTTTACCTCCGGGTCGACGGTGCGCAACCTCGTGGGTATTGCGGGGAAACCACACCAGCGCACTATCATTGCTTGCATTGGGCCGATGGCGAAAGCCGCGGCAGAAGAGATGGGGCTGCGTGTCGACGTCGTCCCGGAAGTCGCTGATGTTCCGCATCTTATCGACGCCCTGGCGGACCATGTGGCACATCTGCGCGCAACGGGTAACCTTCCGGCTCCGCGGAAAAAACGTCGTACGCGTCGGAAAGCGACGGCTTCGGTAAGCACCAATTCTGGGAGCGCTGCCTCTGGAAAAGCTGATTCTGGAAATTTACTGTCGGAAAGCAGTACACAGACAAGCGCAAGTTAGGGCGGAACCACCGCGTTGTTTCGCTGACTGTGTAGTTGACTAGGTACTAGCTCCACAGCTCCTCTTACCTGGAAAATAAGAAATTTAAGAAAGGTCCCCGAAGTGGATTACCCTCTGTCTCGTCGCCCCCGTCGCCTACGCAGCACCCCCGCATTACGGGAATTAACAGCCGAGACGCACCTGCGCCCCGCTGATTTCATCCTTCCGATGTTCATCGCTGATGGTTTAGACGAGCCGAACCCGATTTCGGCGATGCCGGGCGTTTCTCAGCACACTTTTGATTCCTTGACCCGAGCTGCAGAACAAGCACTGGAACAGGGAGTACGTTGCGTCGATTTGTTTGGAGTCCCGCTCCCAGAGCACAAGGACCAGAACGGATCACAAGCGTGGGCAGAAAGCGGCATCTTAAACCGCGGGATCGCACATCTGCGCAAAGAGTTCGGTGATGACTTGCTAATCATGGCTGATACCTGCCTCGATGAATTCACCAGTCACGGACATTGTGGGCTTCTTGACGCCAACGGAGACGTGCTTAACGACGCAACAGTGGATTGTTACGTGGATATGGCAGTGAGTCAGGCGGCAGCAGGCGCACACCTGGTTTCTCCATCGGGAATGATGGATGGTCAGGTTGCAGCGATCCGCCAGGGGCTGGATTCTGCAGGATATTCCGATGTCGCGATCATGGCTTACTCGGCGAAGTATGCGTCGGCGTTTTTCGGCCCGTTCCGAGAAGCCGTCGGTTCTTCATTGCAAGGGGATCGGCGTACCTACCAACAAGATCCGGCAAACCGACGGGAGTCCTTGCTGGAGGTGCAGCTGGATATTGAGGAAGGCGCAGACTTTGTCATGGTAAAGCCTGCTTTGGCGTACTTGGATATCATCAGCGAGGTTGCCGAGTTTTCTCCTGTGCCAGTTGCCGCCTACCAGGTTTCTGGTGAATACTCCATGATCCAAGCTGCTGGTCATAACGGTTGGATTGACCGTGATGCCGTAATGATGGAGTCGTTGTTGAGCATTAAGCGTGCGGGCGCCAATCAAATCCTGACGTACTTTGCGACGGATGCAGCCCGGCTGTTAAACCAGCGCTAAGATGCCTGCCGGTTGACCCGTTCTGTCTGCTACCGTGCACAAAAACCACACAGTGTATAAGGTGCACCCTATGGTGAATATGCAGCCTCAGTCCCGTGAGCCAGAGTTGTCGACTAAGAATGCCGCAAACGCGAACAGCGTTTCACCGCGGGCTGATGGCGCGAAAGTGAAGAATTTGCAGGAGCAGAGCGTGACAAGCCCGTCCCCGAAAAATTCCCGACGCCCGCAACAGCCGGAATCTGTGCGTTTTTATACGCGGCTGTGGGCGTTCGTGCTGCTTGTGGAGTTTGTCCACCAAGTTCTCAATATCGCTCTGGCGTTGTGGGATCCTTCTGAACTGCAAGCCCAGGCTGCTAGCAGTATCGAAGAAAGTGGTCAGGCAATTAGTGAGAGTTTGCTGAACTTTGGTGTTTACGGCTCTATTGTATTGATGGGGCTGATCTCCGTACTGCTGCTTGGACTACTGGCAACGATGCTGTATTTGCTTAATAAGCAACATAAGCGGGCAGGTTTGGCACGGCGGATGCTGTTTTTCTTTGGCCTATATTTCACGTTCCGCCTGGTTGTTATTTTTGGGTCTTCTGGCAACCCGTTGTCCGAAATTCCGGAAGTTTTCTACATTATTGACGGCAATCTGCAGGTTCTTGTTGGTGTTGCTGCTGTCCTTACTCTCATATTCGGAGGCCGAAATGAGACGCTGGACTACACCGGGGAGCTAGAACGTATGCGCCAGATGGAGCAAGAACTACGCGCTGAGCAGGAACGGCGTGCGCAAAAGAAAAAAGAGAAGCAAGCTAAGAAGCAAGCGGAGCGCGAGGCCCGAAGTTCCGGGAAAGGCGAAGATGCCCAAAAAGCGCAGAAGATCTCGCAGGACGCAGAGCGCTAAAGAAGAAAACGCTGGTGGAAGTTCCTGCATGATTGCCCAGGGACGCTGCTAGGCCGGTTTCGTTCTAGGTTGCGACCTCGTGGATAATGGGAGCTATGACGCGTCGGAATTTAAACAATTCGCCTTTCCTTGATGCCGCCTTTGGGCGGACCCCAAGCCGCACTCCGGTGTGGTTTATGCGCCAGGCTGGCCGTAGCCTTCCTGAGTACCGGAAGTTGCGCGAGGGCACGAGCATGTTGGACGCGTGTTTTCAGCCTGAGATGCTCGCTGAAATTACGATGCAGCCTGTGCGGCGCCACGATGTCGACGCCGCGATTTTGTTTTCAGACATTGTGATCCCGTTGAAAGCAGCGGGTGTTGATGTCGAAATTGTTCCGGGGCGGGGGCCGGTGCTGGCGCAACCTGTGCGCACGCCTCAGGACGTGCGCGATCTACCGGTGCTGGACGACGATATTTCGGAGGTATCCGAGGGAATCGAGATAATTCTGGATGAACTGACGGATTCGCAGGCGCTGATTGGTTTCATCGGTGCGCCGTTTACTTTGGCTAGTTACCTCGTGGAAGGTGGGCCGTCGAAAAACCATGAGCGTACAAAATCGTTGATGCATTCTGATCCGAACACCTGGCATTTGCTGATGGAGAAAATCACCCCTACGGTGACGCGATTTTTGCAGACGCAGATTACGGCGGGAATTGATGCCATGCAGCTGTTTGACTCCTGGGCTGGGTATCTCACAGAGCGTGATTACCGCGAATTTGTGTTGCCGTATTCGCAGCGCATTCTTGAATCGGTGCGGGGCGAGATTCCCCGTATTCATTTCGGCGTCGGCACGGGTGAACTGCTTGGTGCCATGAGCCAGGCGGGTTCTGAGGTTATGGGTGTGGATTGGCGCGTGCCGCTGGATAGTGCAGCTGAGCGAATTTGCCAGTCCGCGGGGCCACGCGTGTTGCAGGGCAATTTGGACCCAGCGATTTTGTTTAGCGGTGAGCAGGCGATGGCCCGCGAGATTACCCGTATTAAAGGGGAAGCTGCGGCTGCGGTTTCCGCTGGTAATGCCACGGGACACATTTTCAATTTGGGGCATGGCGTGCTACCTAACACAGCCCCGGAAGACATTACGAAGGCTGTGGAACTTATTCATGAAACTGGCACTGGGGCAGTTGCTGCGCCAGCAACTCGCTGAAAGAGCATGGGCGCCGGAATTTGCGCGCTGAAAGCTATCTAGACGGCTGCTGCCGTCGCCTTCACAACCTGACTAATTCGGAGTATTTTTCTCATGACTCGTTGCGCGATTATTGGAGCCGGACTCGCCGGTTTGACTGCTGCTTATCAGCTGCGCCAGGAGCTGCCCTCTGCACAAATTGATGTGTGGGAAGGTGCGGAGCGTATTGGCGGTAAGTTGCACACGGTGCCCTTTGACGGCGGCCCGGTTGATATGGGGGCGGAAGCGTTTTTAGCCCGGCGGGATGATGCGCGTGAGTTTTTTGCAGAGTTGGGCCTTGCTGACGAGATTGTTTATCCCTCTGTTTTGCGCCCGTTGTTGTATTCCCAGGAGACCACTCATCCGTTGCCAACCGCCGGGGTGATGGGGATTCCGGCAACGGGGCAAGCTGTGGCGGGTCTGGTGAGTCCGGAAACGGTCAAGTCCATCGATGCGGAAGCGCAACGAGAGCCAATTGCTTGGGAGCTGGGTGGCGATCAAAGCCTGGGATTATTGGTGCGTGATCGTTATGGGGATGAAGTCGTCGATCGTTGTGTTTCTGCGTTGTTGGGTGGGGTGTACTCCTGTGCTGCGGATGATTTGGGGGTTCGTGCCACGGTTCCGGCTTTAGCGAATGCTTTAGATGAGTTGGTGCGCGACGGCGGGCCGGTCACGCTGAGTGCTGCTGTTGCCAAGGTTCTTGCTGCGGGTGAAAAAGCTGCTTCGCCGCAGACTTCTAGTGGGTCGAAGCCCGCCCCGGTTTTCGGCACTTTCCGCAACGGGTATGCCACCTTGTATGAGCGGTTGGCGCAGGCTTCTGATGCTGAGATTTACCTGGAAACTTTTGTGACTGGAATTGCGGAGGTCCCGAGTTCGGAGGTTGCAAGCCATTCGGGGGCTACTAGCTCCGACCAGGTGGGCTCCGACGCTCAGCAATCTGACTCTGCTACTTTGCAGTCGGCATCTGCTGCAGCTACCAGGTATCGGCTGCTTGGCCTGGGCGTGGATGAAACTCTTTACGACGCCGTCTTGGTTGCGGCTCCAGCTCCGATGGCAGCGCGGATCTTGAAATCCTTACCTGGTCCTACCGCGAAGGCGGCGGAGATCATGAGCTCCATCAAGTTGGCAAGTGCTGCTGTTGTCGGCTTGCGTTTTGCTTCGGATGTGGACCCAGCAGGTAATGCGCTTCCGGAAAACTCCGGGATTCTTGTTGCTGCTGATCAACCTGGGGTGACGGCGAAAGCGTTTACGTTGTCATCTCGGAAATGGCCACATTTGGCGGAGCGAGGCGCGATAGTGCGCGCCAGCTTTGGTCGTTTCGGTGATGACGCGATCACTCGGGCGCCGGAAGATGAACTCGTGGATTATGCTCTTGATGATCTCGCTGCACTCACTGGTTTCGATGGTCGTGCGGCTGGTGTTGAAGAGATTTACACGCAGCGTTGGTTTGGTGGGTTGCCGCGTTATGATTACACCCATACAGAAACTGTGCAGCGTGCGGAAGAAGTGCTTGCCGACGTAGACCGTATCGCCGTGACTGGAGCGTGGGCTGGTGGCGTTGGCGTCCCGGCGGTGATTGCGCATGCGCGCAAGGCAGCGCAAAATCTTGCTCGTCAGTTGTAGGAACTCGCCGGTTCTAGAGGGGCACCACCTCTAGGCTTGAATTCTCGTAGGTGACAGACCCCGTAAGCTAGGGGTTATGACTCAGGACAATTCACATGCAGCTGTAGATTCCTTGACCGTAGAAACCACAAGTGTAGAAACCGCACGTGTAGAAACCACAAGGCATTCTGCTTCCGGTGCCTCTACAGGTAACGGGGCTGACGTTGATGCCAGTTCCAGCGCTACATTGCCTTCGGCGCGCTCGGAAGAGTGGTTTCGTCGCGCTGTGAATATCACCCCGGGTGGTGTGAACTCTCCAGCTCGTACCTTTGATGCGGTTGGAGGCACTGCGCGGTTTATTACTCATGGCAAGGGCTCTCGTTTGTTTGACGTTGACGGAAACGAGTATGTCGATTTGCTGTGTTCTTATGGCCCAGGGATTCACGGTAATGCGCATCTGGAGATTGTTGCGGCGGTAGCTCGTGCCGCGGAGAAGGGGCTAGGTTTCGGCACACCGACCACGGGTGAGGTGGAACTGGCTGAGTTGATTGCGCAGCGCACTGCCGTGGACAAGGTCCGCCTGGTTAATTCGGGTACTGAGGCCACGATGACTGCGGTTCGCCTGGCACGCGGTTATACGGGGAAGAGCAAGATCATCAAGTTCCAGGGCTGTTATCACGGGCATGTCGATGCTCTGCTGGCTTCCGCAGGTTCGGGTGTATTGACGTCGTCAAGCCCGGATTCTCCTGGTGTGACTAAGGCACAGGCCTCGGAAACCATCGTCGTCCCGTATAACGATTTGGAGGCTGTGCGCCAGGCGTTTGCCGAGAATCAGGGGGAGGTTGCTGCGGTGATCGCGGAAGCAGCCGCCGGGAATATGGGAACTGTCGCCCCGGAGGATGGGTTCAACCAGGCGTTGAAGCAGCTTGCGCACGATAACGGTGCTTTGCTGATCCTCGATGAGGTCATGACTGGGTTCCGTACTTCGTATCAGGGGTGGTACGGCATTGATGGTGTGGCTGGTGATTTGGTGACCTTCGGCAAGGTCATTTCGGGAGGGTTGCCCGCCGCTGCTTTCGGCGGCCGTGCTGACATCATGGCTCACCTGGCGCCAGAAGGCCCCGTTTATCAGGCTGGAACCTTGTCTGGTAATCCGGTTGCTGTTGCCGCGGGCACCAAGTCGTTGCAGCTTGCCGACGAATCCCTATACCAGCGCATCGGCGCGCACGCGGATACTCTTAGCGAGATGATTTCGCGTGCATTGCAGGCGGAAGGCGTTGCCCACAATATTCAGCGTGCCGGCACCATGTTGTCCGTTCGTTTTGCTGAAGGGCCGGGGCGCAACTTCGCTGATATGCAAGCTGCCGATACGTTCCGTTTCGGTCCGTTTTTCCATGCTTTGCTGGATAACGGGGTAGTAGTTCCACCTTCGGCTTTTGAGACCTGGTTTGTGCACGACGCTTTGGGCGATGCAGACTTTGAAATTCTCGAAAAAGCGCTCGCACCGGCGGCGAAGGCTGCAGCTGCTGCACAGCCGATGAATTAATGGTTGCGGTTTAGTCTCCGCGCACCGACCATGCCTCGACTGGGATTCTGAGACTCTGGGGTTCTGGGGTTTTGAGGTTCAGGGATTACGAGCGTGCTCTAGTCGCTTGCGTCCAGCCAACAGTGAACCTGCGCTAGGCTGGACGCTATTCGAAATGCCATTTCGCGCAGCTGACGAATCCTAATGTCAGGAAAAGGAGAATTGCCCCATGCTGAATATCTCATCCAGTGATCACTCTGCAGCCAACCAAGCGAAACAAGCCAACCCAGCCAACCAATCGCATGAAACCAAGAAATCCGGTGGTACTGGTTCGGAGGTTCCGGTGACTATCGTGCACCTGGTACGGCATGGGGAAGTTTTTAACCCGGGCAAGATCCTTTATGGCCGGATTCCGGGTTATCATTTGTCTTCCCGGGGCCACTCTATGGCTGCCCGCACTGCGAAATCTTTCGCAGGTCATGATGTGGCTTATCTGGCGGCATCACCGTTGCTTCGGGCGCAGCAGACAGCGCAACCAATCTCTAAAGTCACAGGCCTAGACGTTGAGGAATGCCCACAGGTTATCGAATCGGGAAATGATTTCGAGGGTCTGCGCACGAAGGGCTTGCGTTCGCAGTTGTGGAACCCAAAACGCTGGCTGCAGATGTATAACCCTCTGGAACCATCTTGGGGCGAGCCGTTTGTGGATATTGCTGATCGTATGATGGCAGCAGTGCACGATATCCGCGATAAAGCCGAAGGCCACGAGGGTATTGTGGTTTCTCACCAGTTGCCGATTGTCATGGTGCAACGCACGGTGCGCGGCCAGGCGTTGGCACATGCCCCATGGAATCGCGAGTGTGCGCTGGCGTCGGTAACCAGCTTGGTATTTAGCGGAAAGGATATTATTGATATCCGCTATTCCACGCCGGCTCGGGAAATATAATTTTCCATACCAAGGTGAACCATCTGGGGTTTGGTGCCCAGGTCTCAACTTGGCTCAGCTGTCATGTTGGGTGATACTAGGGGCACTATGATTACGACTTTTGGACCATCCCGGCGTTCCCGTACCGTCGCGTCTCTTGTGCTGGCAGGTGTAATGTCGTTGACTTTGGCGGCATGTGCGTCGGAAGAAGCCAATAAGAATGCTGTTTCCGACGTGGGCGGTACTTTCGAGTTCCATACTCCGGGTGGGCAAACGGAAATTTTCTATGACGAATCTGAGCGTCGTCCGATTGCGAATCTACGCGGTCCGTCTTTGATGAACGAGGATGAGACCTTGTCTCTTGATGATTTCGCTGGAGAGGTCGTCGTTCTGAACTCGTGGGGCCAGTGGTGTGCTCCCTGTCGCGCGGAAGTAGACGATTTGCAGCGTGCTCATGAGGAGCTCAGTGAATCGGGCGGCACCGTGTTGGGCATTAACGTCCGGGACTACAATCAAACGATCTCGCAGGATTTCGTTAAAGATAACGGCGTGGAGTACCCGTCGATTTATGATCCGCCGTTCCGTTCCGCGGCTGCGTTGGGTGGTATTCCGACTTCTGTGGTGCCGACGACGATCATCCTGGATAAACAGCACCGCCCGGCTGCGGTTTTCTTGCGGGAGGTTACCGATCAGGACATTCTTGATGCGGCATTACCGCTTCTCGACGAAAGTTAAACGCTGGTAGTGTCTGTCGTGCCTGTAGCCTCTATGGATTTTATGAACCCGTCAAACCTGTCGAGCCTATCGAACCTATTCAATTCGGAGTTCTCGCGTGCAGCGTTGTCGGAACAAGCAGCGAGCGCCGGTTTTATCGCAAGTGCGAGTGTCAGTGCTAGTACTAGCAGTACCGCGGTGTCCTCGGTTGCTGCTGCGTCGGCGTCTGCATCATCATTCGCAGACGCCGCGGCAAGTGGCCCGCTTGTCCTAGGTTTTCTTGCCGCCGCGTTGGCCGGACTCGTGTCTTTTGCTTCCCCGTGTGTCGTTCCGTTGGTGCCCGGCTACATTTCTTACCTTGCGGGTGTTGCGGGTGGCTCGGTGGAGCTGGATGATCGTTATGGTGTCCGCGTCGCCAAGCGTCGCCAGTGGGCCGTGGTTGGGGCTTCGTTGCTTTTTATTGCCGGTTTTACCACGGTGTTTCTCCTGGCAACCGTCTCTGTTTTCGGGGCCTTGAGTGCCATTAATGCCAATGCCGAAACCCTACAACGGGTTGGTGGTGTCGTCACGATCCTGATGGGTGTCGTGTTTTTGGGTGGCGTGAGGTTCCTGCAGCGTGACACCCGTGTGGAACCGAGAAAATGGAGTACCTGGGTGGGTGCTCCGCTGCTGGGGGGCGTGTTTGCGCTGGGCTGGACTCCGTGTTTGGGGCCGACTCTTGCAGCGATCATTTCGATTTCGGCCGGTACTGAAGGCAGTACCGCGGCCCGGGGTGTGCTCATGATCATCGGTTATTGCCTGGGTCTGGGGCTGCCGTTTGTGCTGTTTGCGCTGGGTTCGGCCAAGGCCATGCGCTCTATTGACTGGTTGCGGAAGAATTCCCGCATTATCCAGACCATCGGAGGCGTACTCATGATCCTTGTTGGGCTTGCCCTGGCAACGGGTGTATGGGCGGAGTTCATTAACTATATTCGGCAGTGGACTTTTGATTATGGAACGACTCTGATTTAGCCTGCCGCCCCAGGCCCATCACCCCAGTCCTATCACCCTAGCCACCCAACCCGCTGACTATTCCCGCGATTTTCCTTAAGGAGCTCACCGTGGACAACACCGCGCGCAAATCTTGGTTGCCTTGGCGACTGTTGAAGCGAGCCTGGCGTTGGTTAACCAGTATGCGTACGGCGTTGGTGTTGTTGTTCCTGCTGGCCATCGCCGCGGTGCCGGGTGCGCTGTTGCCACAGCGTTCGTTGAATGAGGAAAACGTCAACGAGTACATCGCAAATAACGGTAAGCTCGCCGAGGTTTATGATTCGTTGCAGCTTTTCGACGTCTTTCAGTCCTCGTGGTTTATCGCGATTTTCACGTTGCTGGCGGCCTCGTTGGTTGGCTGTATTATCCCGCGTAGTTGGGATCACTATAAGGCGTGGCGTGCGCGCCCGACTCGAGCCCCGCGTTTCTTGCACCGGATGCCGCATCACCACACGGGCACCTTGGACAAGTCGCTTGCCGACGCCCGTGCGGAGACGTTAAGGCTGCTGCGCCGATGGCGGATCTCGGAGTTTAGCGCCGATGAGGACCGCGCCGGGAGACCGTCTATTTCTGCGGAGCGCGGTTATGGGCGTGAATTGGCGAATTTGTTATTCCACATCGCGTTGGTTGCCATTTTGGTGACGGTGGCTGCAGGGCGCATGGTCTATTACGAGGGCCAGGTCATTATTGTTACTGAGTCTGGTAGTTATGACCACGCGGCGGAGCTGGATCAGTCCACTGAATTCTGTAATACTTCCGTCTCAAGCTATGACTCTTTCCGCGCCGGGCCGCTTTTCGACGGCACGGGCCTGAACCCATTCTGTTTCATTGCCCATAATTTTCAGGCAGATTATCTGCCTAATGGGCAGGCGGAGATGTTCAGTTCTGATATTTCCTATGCCCTGGGCGACGAGATTTTCTCGGACCCGGAGACGTGGGACGACTATCAGTTGCGGGTGAATGATCCGTTGCGTATTGATGGCGATCGCGTGTATTTGCAAGGTCACGGTTTCGCTCCGACGTTTACCGTGAAGTGGCCTAATGGGGAAACCCGGACCCAGACTTGGCAGTTCCGGCCGGATGATTTGGTGAACTTCTTGTCTTCCGGTGCGATGCGTTTCGATCCTCCCGCCGGCATGTATCCCGATCTGTATGAGCGCCGACAGAATCAGATTGCGCTGCAGGGGCTGTTCGCGCCGACGGCTGATTGGCAAGGTGAAAACGGTGAGCTATTGACTTCGGCTTTCCCAGAGATGCGTGATCCTGCGGTCGCGATTGATGTTTACCGGGGTGATGCCGGATTGGATACGGGTATCGCACAATCGATTTTTGACCTGGACCAAACGCTGATTCATAGCGGCCAATTGCAGAAGTTGGAGCGCGTGAACTTGGAAGTAGGCGAGTCCATCACCCTGGACGATGGTACTGAGTTGACTTTCGACGGTGCTTCGGAGTTTGCGAACTACCAGATCGCGCATGATCCGTTCCAGCGGTGGGTGTTGCTGTCGACGATCGTGATGTTGTTGTCGTTGGTGGGTTCGCTGGTGATTAAGCGCCGCCGTATTTGGGTGCGGTTTACGGATAACGGCGATGGCACCACCGGTATCGAGATGGCTGGCTTGGCGCGCACGGACCGCGCCGGTTGGGGTGAAGAACTGGACAGGATGTACCGGGAGTTGTTTGCTTTGCCGGATCCGGATGATGTGGAAGAAGACGATTTGTATGCGCGGGATTAAGTCATCTGGCTGCTAAGCCAGATCGGTTGGGCCAGATCGGCTAGGCCAGATCGGCTAGGTCAGGTCGGCTAAGCCGGTGGTGCTCGGTTTGGTGGGGCACCGCCTGGTGGTTCAGGCTTAGGTGTTTATCATCCGAAAGGATTATGTCCGCCCTATCATTAGTTGAGGTGGGGACTCGTTCTGCTGTAGTTTGAAAAGGCCATGTTTCCTGCGACATCCGCGGATGTTGGTCCGGAAACGTCGTGATCACGATAAGAAAGTGTGAATTAATGCTTGCTGATCAAACGCTGTCCAATTTCTCGGACCTGATGTTCCGGACGACGTTCGTTATTTACGCGATTGCCCTGGTTGTGGCCCTGGTGTTTTATGTCAAGGTGCAAAGCGTGATCGACGCACACCGGCAACGCGAACGCGTTGGGGCCGACGGTCGCGCTGCTGACGATAACCGCGATGCTGATGCAGGGGCCGGTGCTAAAACAGTCGGCAAATTGGAAGCTGGTGCCCGCAAGTGGTCAGGTATGGCGCAGACGCTGATCTGGCTGGGAATTATTGTTCATGCAGGGGCTGTGCTTACTCGTGGCTTGGCGAACAGCCGGTTCCCGTTCGGCAACATGTATGAGTATTCGCTCATGCTGACTTTGCTCACCATGGTTGTTGCGGCTGTGGTTGTTGGCCAGCGCCAAGAATGGCGCGTGCTGTGGCCGTGGCTGCTGATTCCCGTCATTATCTTGATGTTCGTTGGCGGGTCACACCTATATGCAGAATCTGCCCCATTAGTTCCGGCACTGCGTTCGTTCTGGTTGCCGATCCACGTGGGCATTGCTGTCTTAGGCGGTTCCATCGGCATGCTTTCGGGTGTCGCTTCGCTGCTGTACTTGTTGCGACGTTGGCAGCCAAAAGGCGAGGAGAGTGACGGCATTGCCGGTGTGATCGTGAAACCACTGCCTAGCGCGAAAAAGCTTGACGGGCTGGCCTATAAGTCTGCGATTGTGACCTTGCCGGTCCTTGGCCTGGGGCTCTTGCTGGGGGCGATTTGGGCAGAAGCGGCGTGGGGTAGGCCATGGAACTGGGACCCGAAAGAAACCGTTTCCCTAATTTCCTGGATCTTATACGCGGCGTATCTGCATGCCCGTGCCACCGCCGGGTGGCGTGCCATGCGGGCGGCTTGGATTAACATTATCGCGCTGGCCACCATGATCTTTAACTTCTTCTTTATCAACATGGTGGTGTCGGGCCTACATTCTTATGCTGGGCTGAACTAGGCCGCAACGTGTGCCCTGAGATGCGCGCGCTGCGGCGTGTGTCCGGGGCAGCTGTGTCCGTCAATGAGTGTCCGGCAACTAGTGCTCGGCAAACAGTGTTCGGGGAGCCCATGCCCGCGGCTATTTTCGGACTCTCCCCCAACGGTGTAAACTAAAGTGACGCGATACCGTCATGCTTAATGTCGGCGGTATCGGCTGAAGTAGGTTTTACTGGTCGTCGGGTTTCGCGTCGTCTTTCTTATTATTTGGGTAACGCGAGTCGTTTGTTGGGTCTGATCCAGTTGCATCGCCCGAGGGGGTTGTGTCGCCGGGGAGATTTGTATCGGGAGCATCATTTGTTTGGGATGCTCCCTTGGCCTCGCCTTGGCTACGAGGTTGCCGCTGTTGATGCTCGTGGCGTTGCTGTCGCTCTTGTTCTTGACGGCGACGTTCTTTAAACCGATTCTTTTCGATATTCCACAGGAACTCTTCGTCATCGTCTGGCCCTTTAATCGCTGGGCGTTCAGCAGTTTTCATCTGGCGATTTTGATTCCAGGATGCTGGACCAAAAGCCTTCCACACCAAGACTGCAGCCAGGATTATTAGCGCTAACAAGATCAGCTTTCCCATACTGATCATTTTACGGCACGATCGGTGCGTTTTAGGATGAATCTTGTGACTAATCAACCAGACAGTAATGGTGCACGAACCCGTATCCCGAATGGGGTGGATCGGGAAGGCGCACAAGGCGCAGAAGGCTCGGGTCCGTCCAGCAATAGCCCGCGTGCCACCGAAAGTGCTAACCCAGCTTCGCGTGATGAATCCCAGCACAGTTTTGCACCTGCTGAAGAACCCCAACTGGACCCGCAAACTCGCAAGCAGGCAACCCGTGCGATGCTGAAATACGGGGCTGCCCGCTTGGGGCTGTTTTTGGGGCTGACCATCGTGATTCAGGCGCTAGCAGTACTCATCGGAGCCCAAGTTCCATTAGTTGTGTCTGCACTTCTGGCGCTGTTGGTGGCGCTGCCGCTGTCGATGCTGATCTTCAAAAAACTTCGCATCGAAACCACCGAGGCCGTCGCTAAGCTGGCGCAGCAGCGCAAAGCCCGCAAAGAATGGGTCAACCGGGAACTAGCTGGCCGTTAGCAACCTGCCGTCACGTTAACTACCGAAAATCCCGGCCACCACGGCCATGACCGGCAGGGAAGCAAACGTCGTCAAGAAAACGGTATCGCGGGTAACAGTGAGACCTTTTTGGTAGGTCGCGGCGTAGTTGTACACGTTTTGTGCCGTCGGCAAGCAGGCTAAGATCACGGCGACGTAGAGGTGGTCACTGCTTAGCCCCAGTGCCAGGCCAGCCAACCACGCGAATACCGGCATGAGCACGAGCTTCATGGCAGTGGAGGTGATGACGGCGGGGCGATCCGCTGGGTCGTCGAGGATCTGGATTGAGGTCAGAGAAGCGCCAAAACTGATCAAAATCATCGGGATGGATGCGCCGCCAATAATCGACATCGGCTCCATCACAACCTCCGGGATTTCCCACCCAGCCACCGCAACAATCATGCCTGCAATTCCCGCGAGCACCAGCGGAGACAAAAACCCGGAGCGGATGCCATCAATAATCTTCGCCCCTCGGGTGCGCCCATGCCCGTCGTTGAGCGCAGCCAGAATAAACGGGGTGAAAAACACCATCTGCAGCATCAAGATCGAAATTACCCAGGTGGCTTCACCTACCACGTAGATGCTCACCGGCAGACCGATATTCACGGAGTTGAAATAAAACGATGAGGCCGCGCCCATGGTGGTCGTCGGCAAGTCTTTCGGGAAAAACAGGCGGGAGGCGATGATGTAGCTTGCGCCCGTGAGCAGGCTGGCGACAACGACGGCGGCAAGTACCGGGGAAAAGAGTGTGCTCGGATTGGATTTCGCGAGCGAGGTAAACAGCAGGCAGGGCGTGGCGGCGTAAAAGGCAGTTTTGTTCAGGACCAGCCGTTGGGAATCGTTGCCGATGACACCGGATTTGGATAGAGCAAAGCCCACGGCGATGATTGACAAGATGATGGTAAAAGCAGTGATCACACCTGCCATATATGCCCTCCTATGGGCTTTTTGAGGCTTCTTGGGCCTTTCTTAGGCTTGACGACGACTACTGACTCCGGTGTCGGTCAAGACCAGAACTAATCCTGACTTACGCTCAACCTAGGCCAACGGAATCAAGGCTAGCGCAATCTAGGCCAATGCCAGGGCGATAAACATGAGCCCGGACCACAAGGCCATCGCGCGCCCAGTCAGTGCCAACACGGTGACCAGTTGCCCACCGCGTGCCCCCGAATTTACTCGGTGCAGGGCTTTCAGTGTCCAGTAACCGGAAACAAACGCGATCCAGGTGGCCGGGAATGCCAAGATGCCGACAAGAAACGTTACGACGTATGGGATGGCAAGCAAAACGGTATATAGCTTGCGGGAGGCTGAGTCGCCCAGGATCACCGCCAGGGTGCGTTTGCCTGCTGGCTTGTCGGTGGCGATATCGCGGATGTTGTTGGTTAAGTTCACCGCGGACGACATCGCGCCGACGGAAATAGCCAAACCAATACCGACTTCAGAGATGGCACCGGCTTGGGTGTATTCGGTGCCCAACACGGCGATGAGGCCAAAGAAAATGAAGATCGCGACCTCACCCAGGCCCTTATAGCCATACGGGTTTTTCCCTCCGGTATAAAACCAGGCCCCGGCCAAGCACACCGCGCCTACAAGGATCAGCCACCAGGCAGAAAGTAGCGCCAGGATCAGACCTGCCACACCTGCGACGCCGAAGGAGATGAAAGCAGCCTTTTTCACGTCTGCAGGCCGGGCAAGCTTGCTGGCGGTGAGCCGGGTGGGGCCGGTGCGTTCGTCGTCGGTGCCACGGATGCCGTCCGAATAATCGTTCGCGTAATTGACCCCGATGACCAAAGCCCAGGAGACGATCAGGGCTAATAAGAATGGAAAGAATTTCCCGGAATTTTGGTACAGCGCTGCGCCTGTTCCGGCCAGAACCGGAGCGAACGCATTCGGCCACGTATGCGGTCGTGCCGCCTGGATCCAATCGCGGGTAGTGGCCGAATATGTTGTAGCGCTCATGCATTCATTGTGCGCTACATTGCATGTCATTAACAAACACCAAATGACATTGATGGAACTCGGTGCTGCGAGGGTCAGCAGGTTTTCGTCATGGCTTGACTGAAGCATTCGTGAGGCTTAGCCAGGAACAGAACTAGTTGTACTGCTCGGGGACGTTGATCAATCGTGAGAACGGCGGCTGGTTGTCGCAGGCCGTGTGCGGGCGGTGCTGGTTGTACTGGTGCAGCCAATCCGGCAGGGCGTCGCGTCGTTCTTGCTCGCTGGTGTAGCAGCGGGCGTAGGCCCACCCGTCGGCCATGGTCCGGTGGAAGCGCTCTACCTTGCCGTTGGTCTGCGGCCGGTACGGACGCGTCCGCTTCGGGGTGATCGAGAGGGCCTCGCAGGTGTCCCGCCACAGGTGCGAGCGATAGGCGCCACCGTTGTCGGACAGCACCCGCTCCACGGCGACGCCGCGATCGGCAAACCACGCCACAGCCCGATGCAGGACCCCGACCGCGGTGACGGCGGTCTCGTCGTCGTGGACCTCGGTGTACGCGACGCGGGAGTGGTCGTCAATGACGGTGTGCACGAACGCGTACCCGAGCCTGGGGTTGTGCCACTTGCTCTTCGGCTTACCCGGTGTCGCCGTTCGGTTGTGGTCGCCCTGGCGGCGGCCGACGTAGCGCCAGCCGCCGCCGTCGGGGATGTTCCCGAGCTTCTTCACGTCCACGTGGACCAGGGAGCCGGGGTGGGGGTGTTCGTACCGGCGGATCGGTTCGCCAGTCTCGCGGTCCATGTAGGAGAGCCGGTTCAGTCGGGCACCGGCCAAGATGCGGTGGACGGTCGAGGGCGCGATGCCGAGTCGGGCGGCGAGCTGCACGGGGCCCTCACGCAGCCGTATCCGCAGGCTGACGCACCGCTTCGTCGTCGCCTTGTCCGTCTTGTTCGGTGAGGTCTTCGGCCGGGACGAGCGATCCTGCATCGACTCGCCGGCGCGATAGCGGTCGACCCACCTCTTCACGGTCGGCCAGGAGACCTGGAAGCGGGCGGCGACTTCGCTGATGGGCCAACCGTCGTCGACGACGAGCTGGGCCACCTTGAGCCGGTGGCGAGGTGTCAGGGTGGCGTTGGCGTGCATCACTCCTCACCTGCTGCGACGGGCGTCGTCCGCGGCGTTCGGAGTTGCCCCAGGACTGCAAGGAGGATCGTCGTGGCGAGCGGCACGAGTCCGGCGGCGATGAACAAGCTGGCAGCGGCGATGTGTCGGCTGAGGAGTCCGGTGAGTGCGATGGACAGTGGTATGAAGGCGATGGAGATGAAGAAGTCGAGGCTGGCGACTCGGCCGAGCATCTCCAGCGGTACGTGTTCCTGCAGGACCGTGCCCCAGATGACCATCCCGACTCCGATCGACGCACCGTAGACCGCCAGTCCGGCGCTGATGATCCACGGATTGTTGGTGAGTGCGGGGATGGCCAGTGGAAGGCAGCCGAGTGCCCATGCGCCGACCATTACGGGCAGGAAGTGTGAGGGGGTGGGCCATGAGCCGGCGACGAGGGAACCCACCAGGCCGCCGACGCCCAGAACTCCGAGGACGACTCCGTACACAGCCGGACCGTTGTCATGGGTCGAGCGTATGACCGCGGGCAGGAGAACTTCCAGCGGACCGGTCACGGCCAGGCCCATGGCGGCCGCCAACAGCACGCTGGAGCGAACCCAGCGCGTGCGGGCGACGTAGCCGAACCCGTCGAGCAGGTCCCGCAGCGCAGAGGTGGCCGGAGCTTCGGCGTCGGTCTCGGCTGAGCAAGGGGCAGGAAGCCGCAGGGCGGCGATCAGGGCGAGTCCGAGCGCGCCGGCGATGAGGTACCCGCCCGCGGCGGGCATGCTGGCACCGATGACCGCTCCGACGGCGGCGGGCGCAATTGCCTGTCCGACCAACGGGCGGGCGGCGCCTTCGAGGCCGTTGACGGCCATTAAGTCGTCGCCGTCCACCAGGACTGGCACCAGCGCCGTGTAGGCGGGGAAGAAGAATGCGGTTGAAGTGCCAATGATGAACGCGGAGACCGCGAGCATCCAGAAGGTGACAATGTCGAGGATTGCTGCCGTGGACGTCGCGGTCGCGATGGTGAGGTTCAGGGTGAGCACGCTCACGATGACGGACTTATTGGGGAACCGGTCTGCGATTACGCCAGCTGGGAGGGATCCTGCAAGCAGGCCAATGCCGCTCCAGACTACGACACCCGACAGGGCGGCTGGCGTGGCGCCCAGGTCGAGGGTCTGCATGGCAAGGTAGAGGGCCCAGGCACCCTGGGCGAAGATGGTCAGCACCATCGCTGCGAACAGCTGACGGTACGTGGGGATGGTCAAGGGGTGAAGCGGGTTCATGGCATGTCCTTCAGGTCAAGGTTCAGGTGGGGCCAGTCGGCCAGGTCGTGGAGCATCTGACGGTCATGCGTGGCAACGATCACCGCGCAGGAGGTCTGCAGCAGCTCGGTGGTGATGTCGTCGACGAGGCTCGATGACAGATGGTTGGTGGGCTCGTCCAGGAGCAGCAGGTCTGGATCCTGGGCCAGACACATGGCCAGGTGGAGACGGCGTTGCTGTCCTTGCGACAAGCGCCCCACCGGCGTGCCGGTTGCGGAGGCTTCGAGCAGCCCGAGCGAGCCGAGGGACGGCGCCTGAGCTCGACGGCCTAGCTTCGCCAGGTAGGCCTCATAGACCTCGTGTGCGGGGCTGGAGCGGTCCCAGTCGGGGACCTCTTGGGACAGCAGAGCGATGCGCGCTCTCGGATTAACTCGCACATGTCCCGTGGTGGGGGCCAGCCGCCCTGCGAGAAGTGCCAACAGGGTGGATTTTCCCGCGCCGTTCGGTCCGGTGACCACCAACCGGTCACCGCCGTTCACGTCGACCGAAACCGGAGCGTCCAATCGGCCCTTCACAGTAACCTGGGTGGCGTTCATGATGCTCTGTCCGGCACGGGTTGCCGAGGCGGGCCACGCAAGACGCAGTGGCGGCGCCGGGACGCCGATTTCATGACTTTTCAGGTCTTCGATACGTCGGTTGAAGGCTTGGACCACTCCAGCAGCGCGTGTGGCACGTTGGTGCTTGCCTGTGCCCTTTTCAGGTCTCCATCCACCCTGGGACAGGCGGGAGCGTGCGTCGGCGGCGGCGCGGGTCAGTTCCTGATGCCGGGCGACCTGGGCGGCATGGTCTTGCTCCCAGGCGGCCCGTTCTCGTTGCCGCCCTTCGATCCAGCCCTCGTAACCGCCCGCGTAGGTGCGCGGAAGGCCATCGCGGGTCGGGTCGAGGTCCAGGAAGCTGGTCGCCACGTCGCGCAGCAGGGCGCGGTCGTGGCTGACTAAGGCCAGGCCACCGGGGTGGTCCCGCAGGCGCTCAGTCAGGAAGGACAGCCCTGCAGCGTCCAGGTGGTTGGTGGGCTCGTCCAGCAGCAACAGGTCAGGGGTCGATCCGAGGGCGACCGCCAGCCGTACCCGGTACCGCTGGCCGACCGACAAGGTCGACAGGACCCGATCGCGGTCGCTACAGGCGTTCAGGCCCGCCAGGGCGATGTCAACACGGCGGTCTGCATCCCAGGCGTCCAGCCGCGTGGCCGCCTCGAGTGCGGCGGAATAAGCGTCGGCCGCGTCATCGCCCGCGGCCAGCGCCGCGGTAGCCACGTCGAGGGCCTGCAGAGCGGCCCTGGATGGGGCGGTCGCCTCGGCAATGAGGTCACCGACCGTGCGATCGCCCTCGGTGGCCATGTCCTGCTTGACCAGGACGAGGGAACCCACCCGGGCCACCACTCCCGAGTCGGGTTTCAAGATCCCCGCCAGTATATGGAGCAAGGTGGTCTTGCCCCGGCCGTTGTCGCCGACGATCGCCAGTCGCGACCCGGTGGAGACGGTGACGTCAGTCCCACTCAGCAGCGGCCTGTCGCCGAGTGTCAGGTGGAGTGATTCAGCGCGGATGTGTGCAGCGGGCCCTTGGGATGTCCCGATCCAGGCACATGATCGTAAAGGTTCTGTGGTTGGCATTGCGTACTTTCAGCTCGTCATGGAGCCGGGCACCACGAAGCGGCCGCCCGGCAGATGGCCAGGACGGCAGACGAGAGGTCATAAGGGGTCCCGCCGCCGTCAGCGGACGGAACGCAGCTTCATCGAGGCGATGCCTGAGTACATGCGGCCGAGGATACAGAGCCCGGGCGATGCCACGCAAGTCAACTAACGTCCCCGGTCAGTACAACTAGCTAACCCTCGCGACCAACTATTGCTCGCGACTAGCTAGCCCCGAGGCTGGAATAGCTCGGCCACACCAGCCCGGTGGATCTTGCCTAGCGACGTCCGCGGCAGTTCGTCGACACGCAGCAGTTCTTTCGGTAGTTGCCAGCGGGGGAGCTCGTAGAGGGCATCGAAAATTTCTCCGACCTCGGCGCTACCTTCATAGGCTGCCATGATGGCTTGCCCGAAACGGCGATCATCCACGCCGACGACGCAGGCCTCTTTGACCCCGGGGACGGCCAAGAGCTCTTTTTCGATGATTTCCGGGTGCACCTTCAAACCACCGGTGATGATCACCGCATCGAGGCGCCCGCTGACCTCCAACCGGTCGTCGACAATGCGCCCGCCGTCGGAGGTGGCGAACCAGCCCGGCCAATCGGGGTGGGCGAAGGCTTCGTGGCCCGGCATATTGCGGTATCCGGCGGCGATGGTGGCGCCACCGAGCATGATGCGGCCGGATTCCACGGCGACGGAGCTGCACGGTAAGGGGTGGCCGTCGTAGATGCAGCCCCCGGCGGTTTCGGCGCTGCCATAGGTGGCCACGAGGTGGATGCCCAGCTTGCGAGCCGATTCCGCCAACTGCGGGTTCAGTGCCGCCCCGCCGATCAAGATGGCGTCGAAGCGTCGTAAAGCGGTAATGCCCTCTAGGGTTTCTAGGGCTTTATCCAGCTGCATCGGGGTTAATGCGGTGTACATGGGTTCGCGGGCATCGGGGGTTTTTCCGCCCCGGGCGTGGTCTAAATATTCCGTGGCGGCGGCGAAAGCGGGAATGCGGAAACCCTGCGAAAGATCCAGGCACACTGGATCCACCCCGGCGACCAGGCTGCGCACCAGAACCTGGATTCCGGCGATGTGATACGCAGGCAGGGCCAATAGCCAGTGCCCGGGGCCGCCCAGGACTTCGTGGGTGGCATCGGCGGAAGCCACCAGGTTGGCTGCGGTGAGCTGTGCGCCTTTGGGCGTGCCAGTGGAACCTGAGGTGGGCACCACTAGGGCAATATCATCGTCGATTGGCTGGCCGACGCGTTGCGAGGAATACAGCAACTCAGTACGCGCCCGGTCGCCAGCGGGCACCGGAAGATAATGGGCTTGGCCTGCGATGGCGGCTTCCAAGTCGTCGAGGATCGCTGCGGGATCATCAAGCCGGACCGGAAGCGCGGTCAGCACCGGTTCGTGGGCGGGAGCAGGAGCGGGCATGGGGCTCGGGCTCGGTTGTTCTGCTGCCTCGCCCGTGCTGGGTCCCTTATCGCTGGGGGCCCTATCACTGAGATCCCTAGCACTGAGGTCCTTAGTAGTAATAAGGAAACTCCTCCCAATTCGGGTCGCGCTTTTCCAAAAACGCTTCCTTACCTTCCACGGCCTCGTCGGTCATGTACGCCAAGCGCGTGGCTTCGCCGGCGAAGACTTGCTGGCCGGCCAGCCCGTCGTCGGCAAGATTGAAGGCGAACTTCAGCATGCGTTGCGCCGTCGGCGACTTGGAATTGATCTCGCGGGCGGCCTGGATGGCTTCGGCCTCAAGCTCGGCGTGCTCGGCCACGATATTGACCGCTCCCATCTTCATCATGTGGGTGGCATCATAAGACCGACCCAAGAAGAAGATCTCGCGCGCATTCTTTTGCCCCACCATCTGCGCCAGGTAGGCCGATCCATAACCGGCGTCGAAGCTTCCGACGTCGGCGTCGGTTTGTTTAAAACGGGCGTGTTGGCGCGAAGCGATCGTCAGGTCGCACACCACATGCAGCGAGTGCCCACCACCAGCGGCCCAACCATTGACCACCGCGATGACCACCTTCGGCATCGTGCGGATCAGCCGTTGCACCTCCAGGATGTGCAAACGCCCACCCTCGACTTTCTCGCGGGCGGTATCCACGCCGGATTCGTCGGCGCTGGTGACATCCGAGTCGTGACTTGTGGCGTATCGGTACCCGGAACGGCCGCGAATGCGCTGGTCACCACCGGAACAAAACGCCCACCCGCCATCTTTCGGCGAGGGCCCATTACCGGTCAACAACACGGTGCCCACATCGGGGGTGCGGCGGGCGTGGTCGAGAGCGCGGTACAGCTCGTCGACGGTGTGCGGGCGGAAGGCGTTGCGCACCTCTGGCCGGTCGAAGGCGATGCGCACGATTCCGTCGCGCCGGCTGTTGCCTACGTGACGGTGGTAGGTGATATCGGTCAAGTCTTCGAAGCCTGCGACGGTGCGCCATTGGGTGGGATCGAAAGGGCTGGCGTCGGGGCTGACATCGGGGTTGGTGTTGGCGGTGGCCTTGGGGGCTGTATTGGGGCTGGCGTCGGTTTTGTGCTCAGGAGTGCTAGTCATGGCCTTCAGTCTAGCTAGGCTTGGGGCATGAATTTTCCGAATCACGACGCGGGGCTACCGCAGCCACCGCGCTCACTGCGCTCACCGCAGGCGCCTCAACCACCCCTGCCCCCTCTCGCAGACATCCTTGAGCGCGCCCACGTTGTTTCTTTGCCCATGGCGGTGAAATTCCGTGGCCTGCACCATCGGGAAGTGGTGCTTATCGACGGCCCGGCTGGGTGGGGAGAATTCGCCCCGTTCGCTGATTACTCCGCCCGCGAGACCGCGCCCTGGCTGCGCTCTGGGTTGGAGGCTGCTTACCAGGGTTTTCCGGCTGCCCATCGCGACTATATTGAGGTCAATGCCACGGTTCCGGCGGTGGAGCCAGCCCAGGTTCCGGAGGTGCTTTCCCGCATGCCCGGCGCCCGTTGCGTCAAGGTGAAGGTTGCCGAGCCTGGTAAGGATTTCCGGGATGCGCTTGCCGACGACATCGCCCGGGTGTCCGCGGTGCGCGAGGAACTTTCCGGGATTCCGGGCACCCGCATCCGTGTGGATGCCAATGGTGCGTGGAGTGTGGAGCAGGCCGTGGAGGCGGTATCCGCGTTGGCTCCGCTGGATTATGTGGAACAGCCATGTGCCACACCGGAGGAGCTGGCTGAGGTTCGCACCCAGCTGATGCGCCGCGGGATCTTTGTTCGCGTCGCCGCTGATGAGAGCATCCGTCGGGTGGAAGATCCGTACCGGGTGGCGGATTTGCAGGCGGCGGATGTGGCCGTCGTCAAGGTGGCCCCGCTGGGTGGGGTACGTCGGGTGTTGCAGCTGAGTGCGGATCTGCGTGCGCGCCATATGGATGTCACGATTGCCTCGGCTTTGGACAGCGCGGTGGGTATCAATGCCGGTCTGGCGGCGGTGGCGAGTTTGCCGAAGTTGAACGACGACGAGGACATCGATGTGGCCCCGGCACCGGCCGGCTTGGCGACGGGTTCGCTGTTTTTGGAAGATGTGGCCGCGCCGCGTTCGCTTGTCGACGGCATGCTGGCGACTGCCCCTGTGGCGCCCGATGCTGATCGGTTGGCTGCTTTGGCCGCGGACGGTGCGACGCGCGACTGGTGGTTGGATCGGTTGCGTGTGGCCTACACGGAATTGCAAACCCTCCGTGCCCGAGAAAATGGTGAAAGTTAGGCGCCGTAGTAAAGATCCGCCACCGGCTAGACTGGAGGTTATGCCTTCTTCGGACTTTTCGGACCCGTCACAAACCGACGCCTCTGACCAGCAGCAACCCATGCAGGTCCCGACCTGCGTGAGCATCCACGATGCCCACTTGCATAATTTGCGCCACATTGACGTGACCATCCCGCACGGTCAGCTGGTGGCATTCACCGGTATTAGTGGTTCGGGTAAATCCTCGTTGGCGTTCGGCACTATCCATGGGGAAGGCCAGCGTAGTTACCTGGAATCGGTGGCACCGTTTGCGCGCCGTTTGATCAGCCAGGCGACCGATCCGCAGGTCGGTTCCATTGAGGGGCTATCGCCGACAGTTGCGCTTCAACAGCAGACCACGGCGCCTGGGGCGCGCTCGACGGTGGGCACGATTAGTTCTACATCGAATATTGTTCGTCTGTTGTATTCCCGGTGTGGTGATTACAGCGCACTGTCTGGCGCTGCAACGTCTGGGAGTACACCGTCTGACGGCGCCCCGTCCGAAACCCCAATCACCCGCCTGGCTTCGGATGCCTTCAGTCCGAATACGGCCGATGGCATGTGCCCGGAGTGCCGTGGAACGGGCACGAAGTTCGTCGCCACGGAAGCTTCCATGGTGCACGAACCGGAGTTGTCGATCCGCAACGGCGCGATCACTGCGTGGCCGGGCGCTTGGGCGGGCAAGAATTTTCGCGACATCTTGGAGGCGCTGGGCTATGACCTTGACCGCCCGTGGCAGGAACTTTCCGAGTCCGACCGCAACTGGATCCTGTTTACCCGCGAGCGCCCCGTCGTCGAGATCGTCCCGCACCGCGGCGCCGACCAGATCCAACGCACCTACCAGGGCACTTGGCGCAGTGTGGCGGAGTATTTGTATAAAACACTGCGCGAAACGGAATCGGATTCGCTGCGGCGTCGTACGGAGTCTTTCCTGGAATCGCATACCTGCAGCAATTGCGGTGGCGCGGGGCTGCGGCCGCAGGCGCTGCAAGTGCGCTATTTGGGTGTTGCGATTAATGAGTTGAATGCGTGGTCTTTGGGCTTTCTGCACCAGGCGTTGGTGGACCGCCAGCAGGAGCTTGGCCAGCGTGCCGGCGGCGGCAACGCCGTTCGTGATGGCCAGCCCGACACTGCTGCGGCCCCGGCCAGCCGTACTGCGCAGGATGATGCCGAGGCCTTGTTGCTCACCCAGATCATCCCTCCGCTGGCTGCCGCCCTGGAACTTGGCCTGGGCCATTTGAGCCTGGATCGGGCCGCAACCACCCTGTCTGCCGGAGAGTTGCAACGTCTACGCCTGGCTTCCCAGCTGCATAGTTCCTTGTTTGGCGTGACCTATATTCTCGACGAACCCACCGCTGGTCTGCATCCGCAGGAACGCGCGGCGGTCCTGACAGTGATCCGTCGCCTGCTCGCCGCGGGAAATAACGTGTTCGTCGTTGAGCATGACATGGATTTCGTGGCCCAGGCTGATTATCTCATCGACATCGGCCCTTATGCCGGTGATGGGGGAGGGACCGTGGTATTTGCGGGTAAGCCAAGTGAGCTCGTCGACGCCAACGGGCAGTTAGCCGAATACCCCACTGCTCGCGCGCTGGCACACCGCCACTTGCAGCTTGCCGACGCCCCGCGTGATGCTAACGGCCACCTGGAGCTGCGGGGAATCAACCACCGGAATCTGCGCGAGCTGGACCTGGAGCTCGGCTTGGGCCAGTTCACCGCGGTGGCTGGGGTATCTGGCTCGGGTAAGTCGACGTTGGTGACAGATGTCGTCGGCAAGCGCGCAACGGAGCATCCGGATATTAGCCGGGTTGTCACGATCACGCAGAAACCCATCGGGCGTACTCCGCGTTCCACCCTGGCGACGTATACCGGGATGTTTGACCGCGTCCGCAGCATTTTCGCTGCCCAGGCGCGCCGGGATGGCAAGGATGCGAAGAAGTGGAATGCCTCGAAGTTTTCCTATAACACGAAAAAGGGGCAGTGTCCGGAGTGCTCGGGGGCTGGCCATATTGAGGTCGAGTTGGTGTTCCTGCCCGGGACCTATACGTTGTGCCCGCGGTGTCAGGGCGGCCGGTTTAACGACGAGGCACTGGAGGTGCGCTGGCATGGACGCACCGTGGCTGATGTGCTGCAGTTGCGCGTTACCGAAGCGTTGGAGGTTTTCCGTGACCTTGCCGACGGCGGTAGTAGCAGTGGCAGCGGCACTGGCAGTGACGGCGCTACTGGCAGCACTGGCGGTGACGGCGGTACTAAAGATCCCGACCATTCCCAGATCACCCAGGTGGTGCGGGCTCTAGAGGTTTTGGATGAACTTGGCCTGGGCTACCTCCGCTTGGGGCAGGGTGCGCCGGAGTTGTCTGGTGGCGAGGCCCAGCGCATCAAGTTGGCGACGGAGCTGCAGCGGACGCAGAAGAAATCCAGTCTGTATCTGCTCGATGAGCCAACCATGGGGCTGCACCCGCACGATAGCGCGAAGTTGCTGGACAAGTTGGAAGCGCTTGCCGACGCCGGAGCCACCGTCGTTATGGTGGAGCACAATCTGCAGGCGCTGGCTCGTGTGGATCGTGTGATTGAGCTTGGCCCCGGGGCGGGAGCTGCTGGAGGTCGCATCCTAGCGCAGGCGAGCCCTAAGAAGTTGGCGGAAGAAGATACTGCTACGGGTCGGGAATTGGCCCGGCGGGTGGGGCCGTAAAATGTCTAGACTGGGCCCAAGCCTTGAGGAGGATTGATGACACCTAATTCTGGCAATTCTGGTCATTTCGGCCGTTCTGGAGCGAACCACGGCGGAGCAAACCATGGTGGCTCGAACTATAGTGGCCGCCCGGGTCGCGATGAACGTACCGAATTTTTCCGTGGCGACGATCGTACGGAATATTTCGGTTCGAACGAGCGCACGGAATATTTCGGTTCGAACGAGCAGACACAATACATAGACCGTCCGAACATAGACCGTCCGCGGCAGTACTTTCCGGATCAGGACCAGAACCAGGGGCCCCAGGGCCAGCAAGGTCAGCCGCAGACTCAGCAGTACCAGGGCCCGTACACCCAAGGCTTTGGCCAGAATCAATACGGGCAACAGTATGGACAGCCATATAACTCCGGTTATGCCCCTGCGGCACAGCAGGCTACCGTGCACAATGCGCACCAGCCGCAGCAAACAGCACAGGCATCGGGTGGCTCGAGTTCCTGGCAAATGTTGCTTGGCATCATTTCGGGTTTGGCGTTACTGCTGGCCGTGGTGTTTTTCTTCCTGTGGCGTTCCGCTGATAATGAGCAGGCTACGCCGCCGACTCCAACTACTGTGACCTCCACACAAACAGAAGAGGTTAATGTCACGGTGACAGAACCAACCACCGTTATCGAAGAACCCGTTTTACCTGGTGGCGACGGTGGAAGTTGGCGAGACCAGATCCCAACTGAGGTGCCGGAGGAACTGTTGCCGCCAGAAGGTGAAGAGTTCGATCTGCGCAGCTGGTTGAGCAATATTTTCGGCTAGTTCTTTACCTGAATAGGCACCTGATTAAGCCTGGCTAGTTTAGGCCTGGCTAGTCATGACCTACCCGTATCAACGCTCACCCGATCGTAAACATTGCGCTCATAAATACTGAAACTGTAAATCCTGAGTAGGAGATCATGCCCGAATCCCCACAGACCGAATCCCCACAGTCCGAAAACCAGGTGCAACCTGTGGCCGTCCAGTTGGCCCAACAGGTAGCTGCCCAGCTCGCAGAATTCGCCACCGATGTTGTGCTGTGTCCGGGTTCGCGTAACGCCCCGCTTTCGTTGGCGCTCATTGCGCACCCAGGACTGCGGGTGCATGTGCGCCTGGATGAGCGCAGCGCAGCTTTTTTGGCGTTGGGGTTGGCGCGCGTACAGCAGCGGCATGTTGCGGTGGTAATGACTTCGGGCTCGGCGGTGTCGAATTGTTTGCCTGCCGTCGTTGAAGCTGCTCATTCTCATACGCCGCTGCTGGTGTTGAGCGCGGATCGGCCGCAGCGACTCGTCGGCACGGGGGCTTCGCAAACAATCCAACAACAGGGCATTTTCTCCACGTTTACCCAGACCACGCAGATCAACACCGTGGATGACCTCCCCGAGTTTTCTAAACGCCTTAGCGCTGACCGCTTGGCACACATCAATGTGGCTTTTGATGTGCCGCTGGTGGGAAGCGAACCAGCCGAGCCTCGTACAGATGGTCTTGCCGACGCCCACTTTGCTGATGCCAACCTTGCCAGCGCCCACTTTGCCGACGCCCCCGCAATTGCACCGGTGGATCCCGCGCACCCTGCCCGCCGCAGGCTGCCTACCTGGTCTGATCACGGAGAGGTTGCCGTTGACCTGAGTAAACCAACCCTGGTGATTGCCGGCGATGAAGCCTGGCGTGTCGACGGGCTCGAAGATGTGCCGACGATTGCCGAGCCGAGCGCCCCGGCTCCGTATGTTCCGGTGCACCCGGGGGCGGCCGCGATTTTCGCCAAAGATGATGCCCAGGTTGGCGAGTACTACGTGCGCACCAAACCTGACCAGATAATCGTCGTTGGGCACCCTACTTTGCACCGCCGGGTGCTGACGCTGATTACGGATCCGGATATCGAGGTTATCGTGCTGTCCCGCACCGATGATTTCTTGAGTCTGCGTGAGGGCGGCGCTCAAGAAACCCGCGGTACTCGTGTGAAAGCCAATGGTGAACCTACCCGTGAGTGGTTGCAAGTGTGCCAGGCCGCCTCCGATCTGGCTGCTGGGGCAGTACGCGAGGCGCTGGAAGATGAATCGTACGGTTTTACAGGACTGCACGTTGCTGCTGCTGTCACGGACACGTTGGCTGTCGGAGATACCGTGTTCGTCGGGCCATCGAACCCGGTCCGGGATGTCGCTCTGACTGGCCTGCCGTTTGATGGCGTCGACACGTATTCCCCGCGGGGAGCTGCCGGGATTGACGGCAATATTTCGCAGGCCATGGGTGTAGCTATTGCTGCGCAGTCTTTGCGTGCCGACGAAATCCGCGCCCCGCGCACCGTTGCCCTGCTCGGTGACATCACCTTTTTGCACGATGTCGGTGGACTGCTGCGTGGGGTGGATCAGCCGGAGCCGGAAAACCTCACGATCGTGGTGGCCAACGATGACGGTGGCGGAATTTTCGAGTCCCTCGAAGTAGGACAGCCCGGTTTGCGTCGTGATTTTGAGCAGGCCTTCGGTACCCCGCATGGGGTGGACATTGCCGCGATCTGTGAGGGCTACGGCCTGCCCTACCAGCGTGTGGAGAGCCCACAGGAGCTTCTCAACGCCTTGGCCGCCCAAACCGAATTTCCGGAATCGATCCTGGTCATTGAGGCGGCGACGACTCGGGCGACGCGTCGGCAATTGCACCAGGCGATCGATGCAGTTCTTGGGGGATAAATCTGGTTCCCTATGGCAGATTCTGTAGATCCCCAAGCCACGAGTGCGCAAGAAGCAAGCCCGCATAAAACTGCACCTTCCGCCGCACAGTCTTATGATCCGCGGCGGCGACGTCGGCAGTGGCAGCGGCGCATGCACCAGCTGGTTGCAACCTTGTGCTTAGCCGGGCTACTGGGCTCAGTTGCCATGATTGGCGGGGCAGCGGCGAATGATCACCGGATTGAATCTGATCCAGGTCGCGCCCTAGCGACGGTCACGGGTACCTCCTTGTTGCGCACTACCGTGGAATTCCGGGACGGCGAAGGTCTGTATCGGGCACCGTCGACAGGCGTGTTGTACCCCACCGGGCTTGCCGAGGGCCAGCAGGTTTGGGTGCAGTATTCGCGCGTGGATCCGGACCTGGTGAAAGTCGCAGGCCGTGGTTGGACGTTGGCGATTATCCCGGGGCTGAGTGTCGCGGCGCTGGTTGTCGTCGTCACGTTGGTGTTGTGGCAGTTGATTAGCTTCGCGACGCGTCCCACAGCGCATCCTCACAGGACGCCGACGAGCACACCAAGAACTCCCAAGACAAGTAATCGCGGGTGATGCTAGTTGTTGTCTACACCTTCGGCCCGATCGCGGCTGCGCGTAGCCATCGTCGCCGAATCTTTTTTGCCGCACGTGAACGGGGTCAGCAACTCCGTCCTCCGCATTCTGGAATATCTGAACGCGCAAGGCCACGACGCCATCGTTATCGCGCCTGGCCCACACGGTAGGGGGCCAGACAGCAGAGTCCCGGACCATCCAGAAATCTCCCACTACGCGGGTTTCCGGGTCGTGCGCGTGCCGACGATTCGCTTGCCGTTCGTCGATTCTCTGCCCATCGGCGTGCCGACGCCGACCGTCTACCGCACGCTCGCCGAATTCCGCCCGGATATCGTGCACCTGGCTAGTCCCTTCGCGCTGGGGCGCGGTGGTGGTTGGGCTGCTCGGCGTTTAGGCATTCCCAGGGTGGCGGTTTTTCAGACTGATATTGCAGGTTTCGCCGGGCTGTACCAGCTGGGGGCATTACAGCGCGCTACCTGGCGTTGGATCAGGCGGATGCATAACCATTGTCAGCTGACGTTGGCGCCGTCGACGGAGACCATCCAGCAGTTGGAATCGCACGGGGTGCGCAATCTTGCACATTGGGGGCGCGGGGTGGATACGCAATTGTTTCATCCGGAGAAACGCTCGGATGCGCTGCGTCGGAAGTGGTGTGCAGGACGGCCGAAACAATCACCGCCAACTATCGTCGGTTACGTGGGGCGCCTGGCTAATGAGAAGGGTGTGCACCGGTTGGCTGCCTTGTCCGGGCGGACTGATGTGCAGCTCGTCATCGTCGGTGATGGCCCGTGCCGTTCTGAGTTGGAAACGGCGATGCCGGATGCGGTGTTTTGCGGAGCACTCAGCGGTCAAGATTTGGCTGCTGCCTATGCCAGTTTCGATGTTTTCGTCCACCCTGGTGAGCTGGAGACGTTTTGCCAAACCATCCAGGAAGCGCAGGCTAGCGGCGTGCCGACGATCGCCCCGCGGGTAGGCGGCCCAGTCGACCTGATCCGGGATGGTAGCAACGGGAACTTTGGTGACAGCAACGGAAACCCTGATGGCTGCACTGGGCTGCTACTGGATCCCGATAATTTCGAAGCAGAGCTTGCCGACGCGGTCAGCTGGCTGGCCGCCCCGAGCCGTCGGCAAGAATTATCCGCTGCAGCTCGCGAGCACGTGGAGGATAAGACCTGGCCGAGGATCTGTGCTCAGTTGGTGGACTATTACCGGCAGGTACTGGCGGAGGTGAACCCAGCTGCGTGGGAATCTCCGGGTCCCAACCATTAAGCTGGTGGGGTGGATTCTTCGAATAAGGCTGAGCAAGACAATAAAGCCCAAGGTGCTAGCGCCCAGGACAAAAAGGGCCAGGACAAAAAGGGCCAGGACAATAAACCTCAGCAAGCACCGAAACTCACTCGTGCGACGCTGGATAAGGCGCCGGTGGATGTGGCGTCGATGTTTGATACGGTCAGCAAGAATTATGACCTGACCAATACCGTCCTCTCTCTCGGAATCGATAATTATTGGCGCAAACGCACTCGTGAGCGTCTGGATCTCAAACCTGGCGATAAGGTGTTGGACTTAGCAGCCGGAACCGCGGTGTCTACCGTGCAGTTGGCGCGCTCCGGAGCCTGGTGCGTGGCCTGCGATTTTTCCACCGGCATGTTGGCCGCCGGTGCCCACCGTGATGTGCCTAAGGTCGCTGGCGATGGAATGCATTTGCCGTTTGCGGACGATAGTTTCGACGCTGTCACGATCTCGTATGGGCTGCGTAATATCCACGACTTTCGCGCCGGGCTGCGGGAAATGGCGCGGGTGACCAAACCGGGCGGCAAGCTCACAGTGGCTGAATTTTCTACCCCGGTGGTGCCCGTATTCAGCACGGTGTACAAGGAATATTTGATGCGCGCGCTGCCGGTGATTGCTCGGGTGATTTCTTCGAATGCGCAGGCGTATGAATACCTGGCGGAATCGATCCGTATGTGGCCGGATCAGGAGACTTTGGCTGCCGAGATCAACGCTAATGGATGGTCTGAGTGCGGTTGGCAGAACTTGACTGGCGGAATTGTGGCTCTGCATTCGGCTGTGAAGGCTTAATTGGTCTGGGCTGGGTCCGATTGGGCTTACCGTCCCGATTGGTGCAGTGGTTCCGGCCCCGGCACCGGCGTTAATTCCCCAGAGCGCCAAGAAAAAAATATACGATGCCGTTGTGAGATTTTACTGGAGCCATATTTACCGTCCGTAGGCTCAGTTCAACCATATTCGCAGTTCTTAAGCACAGCTCGTAGGCCCATAATGATAATTTTGACTATTTTGATAATCGCGATAGCCGTAGCGGGCTTATCTGCTATCTATGAATTTAAACATGGGAATCGGCCACGAGCCAGGATAGTGGCCTGGGCTGGAGTTCTCTTAGCATTACCCGCTGCATGGGTTCTTTATCGCGCTACTACCGGCGGCCTCCAGGAAATGCCTCTACTTGAAATCATCGCGACTGCTGTTTATATTTTCGTGCTTCTGGTTGTTGTAGAAACAAAACTCGTGCTGTCGGAGCGTAAGAACACAGGAGTCACGAGTGACGAAAACACTAAAAAGCCCAGATATTAAAAAGCCCAGATAATCTGGCCAGATTCCTTAATATCGGCGGTGGCTTTGGTTGGCCTTGTTTAGTTATGCCTCGCCATTGGTTTTAGCATCGCAGGTTCCCCATATTCCCTAAACCGTTGAATCCCACAGCGGCGTGTCGGCCCGCACCGTTGCCGCATATTTTCCGGCCTTCTTCCACAACCGGGAAATCAGGTCGCGGTCTTCGTCGGTAACTAAGTTGCCCATCAACCGAGCAGCCGCTGGCATTAAATAGCGCGCCGCCGGGCCCCGCAACCCTAACGGGCCGAACACAGGCAAAAACTGCGGATAGGTCAAAAGCCGGGCCGCGGTGCGTGCCCACATGAACGCCTCGCCGAAATGCGCCCGCAACACTTCGGGCCACACCAAGGTGAGGTCGACGCCGTTGCCCAACAGGCCCACGGCTAGCTCGGCGGTTTCCAGCCCGTAGTCGATACCTTCACCGTTTAATGGGTTCACGCATGCCGCCGCGTCGCCGATCAGCATCCAGTTCGCCCCGGCTACGTTCGATACGGCCCCACCCATGGGCAATAACGCCGAGGCCACTTCGTCCGGATCCCCTAAACCCCAGGCTTTGCGCTGTTGGCTGGCATAAAATTCCAACAGTTTCTTGGTGTTGATCGCTGCCGGACGTTTATCTGTCGACAATGCGCCGCATCCCAGGTTCACTGTGCCGTCGCCAAGCGGGAAAATCCACCCGTATCCAGGTTGAACGGTGCCTTGTTCGTCGGTCAGTTCCACGTGCGAATGCATCCACGGTTCATCGGAGTATGGCGAGCTGCAATACGACCGCGCGGCGATCCCATAGACTTCGCTGCGGTGCCAGGTACGCCCAAGTTTTTTGCCAAACGTCGAGCGTACCCCGTCAGCCACGATCGTCCACCGCGGGCGCAGCGTAATCTCGCTTGCCGACGGCTGCTGGTCGTTTGTTGGCTGTTGGCTGCCCGAGGATGCCGACTGCTCCGCCGACCGCTGGCCACCGACCCGTCGCACCGTGATGGTCTCAATCGAATTGTTCTTGACGACGACATCAGCACCCGAATACCCGGTCCACACCCGTGCGCCTGCTGCCGCGGCTTGCTGCACCAGGTAGTTGTCTAATTTGCGCCGTGGCCAGGCGGTGCCCACATCCCCAAAATGTCCGTTTGGCCACGCGGCGGTCACTGATCCGCCGAAGCCGTGCAGTTTTAATCCCCGGTTGCGGTATCCCGGGTTCACTCCATCCAGAAGCCCTAGCTCTCGGAGTTTCGCCATCGCGCGTGGGGTGAGACCATCGCCGCAGGTTTTATCGCGGGGAAAGGTTGCTTGGTCTACCAATACGACGTCCCATCCGGCGCGTGCGGCATAAATCGCAGCCGCGGCTCCAGCTGGGCCACCGCCAATAACCGCGATTTCGCAGGAGACAGCGTCATTGCCGGTGCTGGAGGCGTCGGCAAGAATTTCGCTTTTCGGAGGTTTCGACGTGGAAGATGCAGTGTGGGACCCGGAATCGGGCCGAGCGGGGGAGTCGTCGGCAAGGCTCATGGGCATTATTGTTGCATGAATAAGCCCCCGGAAGTGTTTTGCCCTGTTTCGTCGGCTACTGTTAGGACGGGAATTATGGGAACGAATAAGCGCAAGGATAAACCTCGGATATGACCACTGGCCAAAACCAGGTTTCTGGTTACACCCCCGCTGTGGATTTGGGGGATGAACAGCTCAATTCGCGCATTGCTGCCGGGATGGAAACGGTCGAAGACCTGCTGCGTTCGGAGCTTTCGCAGGGCGCGGAATTCATCACGGATAAGGTTTTGCATTTAACTACCGCTGGTGGCAAGCGGTTCCGTCCAATGATGGCGCTGCTTGCTGCTGAATATGGCCCGCATGCAGAATCGGACAACGTGTATAAAGCAGCGGGTGTGGTGGAGATTGTGCATTTAGCCACGCTTTACCACGACGATGTAATGGATGAAGCCGATCAGCGGCGTGGGGTCGAATCTGCGAATTCGCGCTGGAGTAATTCGGTGGCGATCTTGTCTGGTGATGTGTTGCTTGCGCACGCGTCTCGGATTATGTCGACGATGGATAGTCTGACTGTGCGCCACTTCGGGGAAACTTTCCAGGAGCTGGTTACTGGGCAGATGCGTGAGACACTTGGCGCGGGTGAGTCCGACTCGGTGGAGCATTACCAGAAGGTGATTGAGGAAAAGACCGCCGTGCTGATCGCCTCGGCTGGGTACTTGGGTGCGTATCATGCGGGTGCGGATGAGCCGACGCAGCGCTCTTTGCAAACCATTGGCGGTGCGATCGGCATGATCTTCCAGATCGTCGACGATATTATTGACCTGTTTTCTGATCCAAAAGATTCTGGCAAGATTCCGGGTACTGACTTGCGCGAAGGCGTGTTGACGCTGCCGGTGTTGTATGCATTGGCAGAAGATAGCGCTGCTGCTAATGAGTTGCGTTCTTTGTTGACCGGCCCATTGGAGGCTGAGGATGATGTGCAGCGTGCGATTGCATTAATTCGGGAGACAGACGGACGTGCGAAAGCACTTGCCGACGTCCAAGCCCATTTGGATGTTGTCGACCGTGAGTTGGACAAGCTGCCGGATATTGCCGCGACGCGCGCCCTGCGCTTGCTTGCGGAATACACCATGCGCCGGGTGGGCTAGCAGGGTGCTTGCTGGCAATCGTGGCTGTTTCTGGCTGTCGAAACCCTGTTTGTAGTGCTGGTTTGTAGGTTTATTGGGGGTTTATAGTAGGCTAAGAAACCGCACCAAATGGTGCTTGCCAGGTTGCCCGAGCGGCCAAAGGGAGCGGACTGTAAATCCGCCGGCATTGCCTTCAGAAGTTCGAATCTTCTACCTGGCACAGTTCGAAACCCCACGCGAATTATCGCGTGGGGTTCTTTGCATGCGGGGGTCCGGGGTTAAGTAGCAAAAAATGTGTCTGATCGGCGTGTCGCCAATTCCCTAGATCTGGCCTTTCCGGATACCGAATGAGTGTGTGTATTCAACATCGATGCCCTGGTCGTAGAAGGCTGGCTGACCAGATTACTGGCCAGTGGTGGAACTGGATGCATCCTAAGGCATAACTTGATTTCAGGTCGCATTTCT
Organism: Corynebacterium sp. EPI-003-04-2554_SCH2473622; assembly: GCF_001665955.1. Classification (NCBI taxonomy): domain Bacteria; kingdom Bacillati; phylum Actinomycetota; class Actinomycetes; order Mycobacteriales; family Corynebacteriaceae; genus Corynebacterium; species Corynebacterium sp. EPI-003-04-2554_SCH2473622. The sequence goes on from NZ_LZMN01000084.1 coordinate 50,265, forward strand.
GTCCGTATAGTCCACAAGGAAGCGTAAAAACAGCCGTGCTGGGTCGGAGAGTCGGTTCTTCGAGCTCCACACCACCCGCAGCGGACGGTCGAAATTGACTCCAACCACCGGAACCTCGAGGTATTCCCCGGTGGCTAACTGCGATGATACCGCGCGCCTCGCGATCACCCCTGGTGCTCCTAGAGTGCCTATCCCGGTACGTTGTGCTCCTAGCGATCCAAACTCTCCTATCGGTGGGGCGAGACCTCCCAGAGCGTCTTCTACGACTTCTCGAGTGCCGCTTCCCTGCTCGCGCAGCACCAAAGGTGTGGATTGCAACTCCTCTTTCGTTATCGGAGCCGTCCCTGTCACTGGTATGGATGCTGAAGGCATATCCAGGTCATTGTGATTGTTTGATTTTGCCCAGGGGTGATGCGCGGGTGCAGCAACGATTAGCTCATCGTGCCCTATCACTCGCTGGTGTAGTTCATGGGCCACCCAGTTACCCTCAACTAGAGCTAGTTCCGCATCTCCCTGGATCACGTGACGTTGGGCCTCCCGGCTGTTGAGCTGACGCATGTGCAGATGAGTCTGCGGGTGACGGCGTTGGAAGGCCGCTGCCCACCGGGGGTAGTCTATTTCCGCCACAGTATGAGAAACCACCAGCTTAAGCCCCTCGGTTACAGCGTTGTTGGTGGCTGCTTTCAGACCATGCGCGCAATCGTTGAGTGCCCTTTCTAAGCCCTCAAGCACACGGATCACTTGGTGTCCCACTTTTGTCGTGGAACTGCCCGCGGCGCCACGCCAAAAAATACGTGTATTTAGGTGTTTTTCCAATTTGGCGACGCGTGTGCTGACCGTCTGTTGGGAAACATTGAGATATTTCGCAGCCTGATTCATTCCTCCGTGTCGGGCTACAGCGAGGACGACGTCAACCGTGAGGGCATCGGGAACGTAGCTTCGTCGAACGGAAGAGAACCGAGAGTCATCACCATCTCGTGCGGGGTACATGCTTTCATTGTAACCCTGTACGGATTTTGTGCTCTCCCGTAAACGTTCAGCAGTACATAGCCTGAAGCGCATGCTTAAAATTGAGAATAAAATGGAACTTCCGCCACTCGGACCTGGCTGGGCCGGAGCAGTAATGGGACTAGGGATCTCCTCGTCCCTCATTGAGACTCATCTCAGCCCCGTTGTGGGGCATCTCCCCGCGAAGATCATGATTGTTGCCGCAACTCTTCTCGCTCTGGCGCTCTCCATAGGCTTCATTAGGCACCGCAATCCGGGCTTTCGCCCCAATAACATGCCCGCGTGGGGCATGGTCTCTATGGGGATTTTAGCTTTAGGCAGCGCCTACTCGCTTATTTTTAATGCCTGGATGATTCATATTTTGTGTTGGGCAGCCGGAACCATCCTTGGTCTGATTACCTGCCTAAGGTATCTGCAGTTCCTTATTTTTGACCGTTCCGTTGCTCCTGCTTTTACCTTGGGGTTGCCCCTGGTTGCACCGATGGTTTCCGGAACCTCCTCGGCTCAGTTGGTGCCGCACGCGGGGGAGTGGGGGTCGCTGGTGCACGGCATTGGCGTAATGTGCTTTGCATTGGCATTGGCTACGTCAGTGCCGACGTTCGCCTTCGTTTATTTGCGTACATTCCCCAATCTTCCCACCAGCTTTGCCGCCACTGCCTGGATTCCGCTGGGCCTTGTCGGCCAGTCCACAGCGAGTGCGCAGTTGATTGCCGGTGAGCAGTGGCATTTCCGGGCAATGATCTATGGAGTTGTGATGCTTAGTCTCGGGATTCCGTTGGCTGGTTATGCCATTGTCAAGCATTGGGGGGCAGTTCTTGGCAGCAGCCCAATGTCGTATAACCCCACGTGGTGGGCCAGCACTTTTCCGGTCGGCACCTGTTGTCTCGGTACGCATACCTTGTCGACGCAACCCGCAGCATTGGAGTGGGGTATGGGATGGATTGATATCGTCAGTGTCGGCCTGCTTGTTCTTCTTTTGCTCCACGTTATGTGGGCATCTTATGGAGCCGTCAGGATTACTGTGTTTAGCCGAGGATGATCCGGAAAGAATCTCGGTACTTCAGCAATGCTGGTCTCGACGTCGGTTAAAATTTGGTCACCTTTCAGCCCCCCGCGCAACGTCGTAGGTTTCTAGTTCTGATACTGCCTGCAGTGACCATAAGGCGGCCTATTGCCTGTGGCCATCATAGGACAATGACCTGTCGATAATCGTGAACTGTTGAATGTGGGTGATTGTTTCGGAAATTCCGCCTTGAACTGCGGATTTGTGTATTTATAACAAACTGAGTTAGGCTGTGTGAGGCTTCAACGGAGCGCAACAAAGTAGATCGAAAGACTGCAAAGTTGGTTTCGAGGCTGCGCCCCCTTAGCTCAGTCGGCAGAGCGTTTCCATGGTAAGGAAAAGGTCGACGGTTCGATTCCGTCAGGGGGCTCTGTTGCTGTTTAGGGCCGAACGCCTTAAACGCTGCAACACCAGGCGGTGTAGCTCAGTGGTAGAGCATACGACTCATAATCGTTGTGTCGCGGGTTCAATTCCCGCCATCGCTACTGGGATTTTTCCCATTACCTCAAGCCTTGTGCTGACCGGTTCCCGGTCTGCTAAGGTGAAGGCTGCTGTAAGTTCAGGTTTCATCTTTGGATCCCTGTTCTTTTACCCAGCACCCTCTAGGGGCGTGGCGCAATTGGTAGCGCAACGGTCTCCAAAACCGTAGGTTGCAGGTTCGAGTCCTGTCGCCCCTGCCATTATTTTTATGAGGTCATTCACCAAGGTCTCCAAGGCCATTGAGGAGTTATTGACGTGAGCGAAGAAAACAACGCTACCGGTGGAGCGGCTCGCCCAGTCGGTAAACGTCAACTCTCGGGTGCTTCCACGACATCCAGCGCTTCCTACGAAGCGAAGCGCGTCGTCAATGTCGATGACTCATCTGTTCGTGATGACAAGCCCGGTGGAGGTCCAACCAGCTTTGTTCCAGAGGTCGTCTCTGAAATGGGCAAGGTTGTCTGGCCTACCGCAAAGCAGATGGTGCAGTACACCATCGTCGTGTTCGCCTTCCTGTTCGTCCTTACTGCGCTGGTTTGGAGTATTGATACTGTTGCCAGCTTGGGAGTTGATGCAGTTCTTAACCCTTAGGTATAGTTGCTAAATATCCGGTTGTTATCCCGCTTATCCCTCGTTGGATAAGCGGGATAATTTATGACACAACCGCACCAGAATTACCCAATGACCCTATGCATAAGGGAGTAGAACGACCGTGAGCGAAGATACGCAGAACGAAAACCTTAACGACAGCGACGTTTTTGAAGACGTCACCCCGGAAGTAGCCAGGGCGAGCGAAGCGGCAGAACTCGCTGCTGAGGAAGACCGCGAATCGCTTGGCGATGACTACGATGCGGATTCCGACGATTTCGCCAAAGACCACGAAGAGGCCGTCAAGGCTACTGAAGCTGCCGCAAAGTCTGTAGAAGGCGCAGACGATGCCAGCGCAGAGGCTACCAATGATTCCGCTGAGTCTGATGCTTCTGCAACGGAGACGGATGCAGATGCGGATGCTGCCTACCGTATGCGTTTGCGGGAGTTCACGAAAGAGCTGAAGAAGCAGCCGGGGCAGTGGTACATCATTCAGTGCTATTCGGGTTACGAAAACAAGGTGAAAACCAACCTGGATATGCGCATCCAAACTCTTGAGGTTGAGGATTCCATCTTCGACGTCGTAGTTCCGATTGAAAATGTCGTGGAGAAAAAAGACGGCAAGAAAAAGATCGTCAAGAAGAAACTCCTGCCAGGCTACGTTTTGGTTCGCATGGAGATTAACGACCGCGCCTGGTCTGTGGTTCGTGATACCCCGGGTGTAACTTCTTTTGTGGGCAACGAGGGCAATGCGACTGTCGTCAAGACCCGTGAGGTGGCCAAGTTCTTGCTGCCGAAGACCACCGAGGCACGTGAAGAGGCGCCGGCACAGGCAGAAGAAGAGCAGGTGGCAAGCCCGCAGAAGCCAGCCGCATCTGGCATCAATCACGATTACCAGGTTGGCGAAGCCGTCACGATCCTGTCTGGTGCGCTGGCTTCGGTTTCGGCTACTATCTCCGAGATCGACCCAGAAACCGGCAAGATGCAGGCGCTGGTGTCGATCTTTGGTCGCGAAACCCCTGTGGAACTCACCGCAGACCAGGTCGAGCGCATTATGTAGTTTGAGCCTGGCGCCCGGGTTTGGGCTTGGCGCCCGGGTTACAGTACGCTAGGTCTTCGTGTGTGCGTACTAATGCGTGCGCAATCGCGTTTGCAGCAGCACACCGGAAAAGAATTGCACATCCCCGGTTGCCGGCGAAGGCCGGAATCCGGACAGCCCCCGTTATTCATCGTGGCGGGGGCTGGTACCACGGAATTGAGGTAAAACGATGGCTCCTAAGAAGAAAAAGAAGCAAGCAGGCTTTATTAAGCTGCAGATCCAGGCTGGTCAGGCAAACCCTGCTCCTCCAGTCGGCCCTGCCCTGGGTGCCCACCAGGTCAACATCATGGAATTCTGCAAGGCTTATAACGCCGCTACCGAAGACAAGCGCGGCGAAGTTATCCCTGTAGAAATCACCGTCTACGAGGACCGCTCCTTCGACTTCAAGCTGAAGACCCCACCTGCTGCCAAGTTGCTGCTGAAGGCTGCTGGCGTGCAGAAGGGCTCCGGCGTTCCGCACACCCAGAAGGTCGGAACCGTGACCTGGGAACAGTGCAAGGAAATCGGCAAGACCAAGTTCGAAGACCTGAACGCTCGTGACGAGGAAAACGCTGCCCGCATCATCGCTGGTACCGCTCGCTCCATGGGCCTGAACGTTGATGGACACCCAGACGCGTAAGTCGGGCCCCTCGCAAGCGTTAAGGTCTGTCGTACCGCAGCCTTGATGTTCGCCATGGCCGCACTCGGATAAAGTCGGATGCGGCCACATCCACCGTGGCAGAGCCAGCTACGGCTCGCTGACCACGACAATCCCCAAACTTAAAGGAATTGAGAAATGAGCACTAAGTCCAAAGCTTTTAAAGAAGCCGCGACCAAGATCTCCCGCGACCATCTGTACCGCCCACTAGAGGCAGTAAAGCTGGCTAAGGATACTTCTTCGAAGAACTTCGATGCCACCATCGACGTCGCTATGCGTCTGGGCGTTGATCCACGTAAGGCTGACCAGTTGGTTCGCGGCACCGTGTCCCTTCCAAATGGCACCGGTAAAGATGTTCGCGTTGCTGTTTTCGCGGCTGGCGAGAAGGCCACCGAAGCTGAGCAGGCTGGCGCCGACATCGTCGGTGTTGATGAGCTGATCTCCCAGGTCACCGAAGGCAAGATCGATTTCGACGTCGCAATTGCTACCCCTGACCAGATGGCTAAGATCGGTCGTATCGCGCGTGTCCTGGGCCCTCGTGGCCTGATGCCGAACCCGAAGACCGGTACCGTCACTAACGACGTCACCAAGGCGATCAAGGAAGTTAAGGGCGGTAAGATCTCTTTCCGTGTTGACAAGGCTTCCAACCTGCACGCCCTGATCGGTAAGGCCTCGTTCAGCGAGCAAGCTCTGGCTGAGAACTACGGCGCATTGTTGGACGAAGTTCTGCGTCTGAAGCCATCGGCTGCTAAGGGTGTTTACCTGAAGAAGGTTACCGTTTCTTCCACCACTGGTCCTGGTGTTCCAGTTGACCCATCGGTGCAGAAGAACTACACCGTAGAGGCTTAAACACCTCCAGGCTTAACCATCTCTACGCTTAAGTAACTCAAGACTTAAGCAACTGAGTGCCCGAGTGTTTCGCCCGAGGATCTCGCGCCCGAAGCACTCGTACTGCACTCCGCCCACCTTCACTCCCGTCCATTGGGATAGTGCAGGTGGGTTTTCTAGTATCCGTGTCAATTACCCTGCTATTACCCCCTATTAACTCTGTTGTACACGGGGTAATCTTGAAAGTACTATGCGGTATCTCTATCTGGCCCTTGGGCTGTTGTGCGTGGGGCTCGGTGCTTTCGGTGCGTTAGTGCCGTTGGTACCGGCGACTCCGTTCGTGCTGCTGGCGTTTTTCTTTTTCACGCGTAGTTCGCAGCGGTTGGAATTCTATATCGTGCACCGCTCACCGCTGCGTAGTTATCTCATTGATTTTTACTCTGGTTCGTTAAGCCGCAGACGTCGGATATACATCATTGCGACGGCCTGGGCCTCAATGATCTTGTCAACGATTTTGGTGGGAAAATTGTGGTTCGCGGTCATGATGGTGGGCATCGGGATGATTGCCGCGACTGTAATTTGGCGCCGAGAGCCCAAACCAGAAAAAGTAGCTCGTTTTTGGCGCCGTTATGAAGAGTCTGCTCGTCTCCAGAAACGTCGCCAGCAGGAACAGCACCAACTGGATCAGCACCAACAGAAGCGTCGTCAGAAATGACGCCAATACGGTCGCCGCATATCGCAGATGTTTAGATTTAACCTATGAGTTCTGGTTTTGCCCGGTCTTCCTTCGCCCACAATGGCAAGGCCCGAGTCGCCGTCATTGGTGCCGGCCCTAACGGCCTTACTGCTGCAGCAGTTTTAGCGCAGGCTGGCTGCCGGGTAGAAGTTTTTGAATCCGCCGACCATATCGGTGGATCAGCACGCACCCACCCTGCGTTCGGGGCGGGGAGCGCGGTTGATTTCGGTGCTGCGACTCATCCGTTCGGAGTCGTGAGTCCGGTGTTTCGCCAGTTAGGCCTCGAAAATTATGGGCTGGAGTGGAAGCATCCGCAGTACCCGATGGCGCACCCGCTTGTCGACGCACCTGCGGTTATCTTGCATCGCGATCTTAAGACCACCGCCGCACAGTTTTCCGACCATGACCGCCGCGTGTGGAACCACCTGCACAAACCGCTTGTCGACGACGTCGGCAAGCTTGTCAACTCGGTGCTTCCGGTCCGCCCACGATACCCGCTTGCTCTCGCGCGCTTGGGCCTGCGGGGTGTGTGGCCAGCGAGAAGCTTAACTTCGCGACTGCTTGTCGACGAAGCTGCCCGGGCCTTGCTGGTTGGTTCTGCTGTGCACGCGATTCGCCCGCCGAGCCAGCCAGGTACCGCAGCATTTGGATTGTTGTTTAATTCACTCGGGATGACCACGGGTTGGCCAGTGGTTTCCGGCGGTACTGGACAATTAGTTAGGGCATTGGCACGCGTGATTGAGCACTACGGCGGGACAATCAAGACCGGTGCTGCGATCCTGGATCTTTCTGGTTTTGTAACCTATGACGCTGTGGTGACTACGCAAACTCCGCGGCAGCTACTGGCCTTGCAAGGGCTAGATTTGTCTAGGCTGCGTTCGCGGAGTCTACGACGATGGAAATACGGTACCGCGGTGTACAAGGTGGACTATTTGGTTAATGGTCCGGTGCGGTGGAATGATCCGCGAGTGGCAGGGGCGGGCACGGTGCACGTGGGTGGAACCGGGTCTGAGATGCAGTTAGCGGAAAGTCAGGCTGCGGCGGGGATGTTGCCGGAGCGCCCATTCGTGATGGTCTGTCAACAACAGACCGCGGACCCTACGCGTTTTTCTGGTAATCGGCGGTCGGTGGGGGCTGGGCGGGTGCTGTCGGCGCAGCTAGATGCAGGGAGAATGCCGGAGGATGCCAGGCAACCGCACATCCTCTGGGCCTATGCTCACGTGCCGCATGGTTACCAGGAGAAGTTCCCGGGTGAAGTAGCAGGCCTGATAGAAGCGCAAATTTCGCGATATGCCGCCGGGTTTTCCGCACAAATCATCGAACGCCACCAGGCTTCCCCAGGGCAGCTGCAGGAAGCCAACGCGAATCTGATCGGCGGGGATATCGCAGGTGGAGCCATGAATTTGGCGCAGATGCTACGGCAGCGCCAATACGTCGGCACGTTGACGGTGAATCCGGAGGTTCCGGTGGTGCAGGCGAGCGGGGCTAGCCTGCCAGGCGCAGGTGTGCACGGAATGGCCGGGTGGCGTGCAGCGCAAACGATTCTTCGTAGATTTGGTTCTATCGAATTAAGGTGATAGGGTTCTTGCTGAAGTTTGAACGGCTTTTGCCGCGCTCAAGTTTCACCGAAGACCGTCGGTTATCCGTGTAACGGATCGAAGGTCACCCCACGAGTTACTCGTGGTGGCGACGACCCACGCAGGAGACACTTGTGCATTCCAACCAGAAGGTTGTATGCGCCCTGTGCTCTTGCACGGGGCTTTTTTGTTGCTAGCTTGCCAGCCACAGTCGCATGGTCTTGCTGGAAGCAGGGGAGTCTCGTGGTGACACCACTAGGATGTATCGAAAGGAGGCGTGAGTAACCATGGCAAACCCAAAGAACGTTGCGGAATTGGCCAAGATCAAAAACAAGCTGGCTGAGTCCGACTCGGTAGTTCTGACTGAATACCGTGGTCTGACTGTTCCGCAGATTTCCGAGCTGCGTGATCAGCTGGGTTTCGATGTTGAATACTCCGTCGCCAAGAACACCCTTCTGAAGATTGCCGTTAACGAAGCGGGAATCACTGACCTTGACGAATACTTCCAGGGTCCAACCGCTATCGCCTTTATCAAGGGCGAAGCTGTTGACGCTGCAAAGGTATTCAAGAAGTTCGGTTCCGAAAACGACGCTCTCGTCGTTAAGGCCGGCTACATGGATGGCAAAGCACTGAATGCCGACCAAGTCAAGGCACTGGCTGACCTGGACAGCCGCGAGGTAACCCTTGCGAAGCTGGCCGGCGCTATGAAGGGCAACTTGGCAAAGGCAGCAGCAGTGTTCAATGCACCTGCTACCAAGATGGCTCGCCTCGGCGCTGCTCTCGAAGAGAAGAAGCAGAACGAAGGCTAAAAACCACCCGGTGCTGGCGCTTGCGGTTGCTAGGCCTGGCTGGATCATCCAGCGCGGCTCGCATGCCGACGATGTGCCGGAACCAACGACAAATTGTGCACTGTGAAGCGCGAAAGCGCAGAACACGCAACTATAGAAAGGAAGCCTGACATGGCTAAGCTCTCCAAGGACGAGCTCATTGAAGCGTTCAAGGAAATGACCCTGATCGAACTTTCCGATTTCGTTAAGGAATTCGAGGAAGTATTCGACGTTGAAGCTGCTGCTCCTGCAGCTGTAGCTGCTGCTCCAGCCGCTGGTGCTGGCGAGGGCGCTGCTGAAGAGAAGGACGAGTTCGACGTTGTCCTGACCGACGCTGGCGCTAAGAAGATCGGCGTTATTAAGGCTGTCCGCGAAATCGTTTCCGGCCTGGGCCTGAAGGAAGCCAAGGAACTCGTAGAGTCCGCTCCAAAGGCTATCATCGAGGGCGCTTCCAAGGACGACGCCGAGGCTGCAAAGACCAAGCTGGAAGAAGCTGGCGCTTCTGTCGAGCTGAAGTAGTCTTTACTACCCCAAGCATTCTTGCCACCGCAGCGAGTCGGTTATAACTCGTAACAATCGCTAACCCGCGGGTTCACCTTTTCGGTGCCCGCGGGTTTTGTTATATGGTTTGGCAGACGTTTCCCGCTATTTAACCCCTACTTAACCCACATGCACCCTCCACCATATACTCATACTTTCGGATGATTTTTCGGATCCAGAAGCGGTAAGCTAAAGCCTAGTGCTGCCACCACAATTGGCGGCAGCGTCGGCACTGTCGGCATGCTGCCCGCGCAGATGCCACCATTTGTGAAGAAAGGATTCCCCATGACTGGCACCCCGAACACCCTTCTCGTTTTCTTTTCTCGTAGCGGTGAAAATCTCTGGGATGGTGGTCGCCGCACACTAGAAATCGGTAACACCAAGCGTGTCGCCGGTATGATCGCCGAACGCATCGAATGCGACATTTTCGAGATCACGGCCGCTGACCCCTATTCCGACGAGTTCGATTCCGTTGACCAGCGCTCGGCACAAGAACTACGCGACAACGCTCGTCCAGCCATCGCTGGCGAACTGCCCGACGTCGGCAAGTATGAGCGCATCATCGTGGGCAGCCCGGTGTGGCACGCAGAACTCCCCATGATTCTGCGCACCTTCTTCGATGAGGCCAACGGTCTGGCAGGCAAGGACGTCTATCCGTTTGTGACGTTTACTGGCGGTGCGGGGGCGGCATTGTCGGAGGTGGCTGCGGCATGTCCGCAGGCGACGGTACACCAGGGGCTGCCGGTTCGCGGTGAGGACGTGGACAATGCAGGGGAAGATGTTGACGCCTGGGTGGCAGTCGAGTTCCACGGTGAGGAGCTTTGAGTAACCACCATGTAGCACGATCATCTCACATGGTGTGACATGATGCGGCATAGTGCGGGGGCCACCCAGGCGCCTCTCGGTCCCTGGGTACGGTAAACTGCCACACATGCTGCCTGCCTCACGCGTTTTGTCTGCCATTGCGATCGGCATTGGCCTTGCCTTGGTGGTCGGCGCCGGCCTGGCTCCGCGTTTCGTGCACATTGACGCGCGATTACCGCTTGATGTCCAGCACACCACCTTTCGGCTTGTAGACGACGCCACTGGTTACCAGCGCCAGTTGCATTGGGACCTGCTGGAGCCTGCTGATGCAGAATCGGTCGCCGTTCGCGTTGGTTCGACGCTTATACGAAGCAGCGAGGAAAACCAAGCAGGCCAGCCCGACGAGCAGCCAGGGGGTAACCACGCGCAAGACAACCCGGACGCAACCGAGCTTGTCGACGCCGACGTTTGGGCCTTCGATATGGACCGTCGGAGCGGGCAAGCGCTGAGTACCGCGCAACTCAGCCACACGTTGGTGACTCCGGCTGCACACGTCGAGATCGATGGCCAGTGGTTAAAATTCCCAGTTAACGCGGAAAAGACCAGCTATGACGTGTTTGACGAAACGCTTCGGGAATCCCACCCGGCGGCGTTTCAGGAGGAAGTTACAGTAGACGGGGTGGAGCTGTACCGTTATCGTCAGGTCATCGATCCGGTGAACGTCGCCTCGAAATACGCGGATGCGCGCAACACTAAACAGGAAGACCCGGTGGTTCCTGATAGAGCTCCTGCAGAAAACGCTGAAGAAGCGCCTGTGAAAACTCCAGAAGAAAACGCAGAAGAAGCGGGCGCGCTAGAACAAGTTCCGGCACCCACAATCAGGCGGCAGTTGTATTTGCATCATTCGGCGACGCGTGATTATTTTGTGCATCCACGCACAGGCATGATCGTCGACGTGCACGAAACTGTCGATGATTACTTTGCGACTCACACGGGAGAGCGTATCGAAGACGGCATTGCATATCAGGCGCAGCTTGCCGACGCCGACGTCGACAAGCTTATTACCCAGGCGGAGTCATTCCCTGACGATGACACAGTGCGTCTTATCCGCTACATTGTGTTGGGAATTGGCGCGCTTATTACAGTGCTGGCGTTGATCGGCGTGTTTGGTGGCTTTCGGCGAGTCCGACAGAACTAGGTCTGAGCAGCAGGTGCTCCGTTAACTCCCTCTGCCACAGTTGCTAATCAGGACTTTACAAAATAAGCAAATTGCAATAGACTGCTACGTTGCGCTGGAATCTGTGGACTAGTGCATGCTTGAGCCTTGTTGATTTTCGTGAAAACGTTCACTTGACAAGGTGATTTTATGCTATCTGATCACGGAATTCCACAGCAATAAAAGATGCTAAAAAATACCAGCGGTTGTAGGGCAGTCACATGCCAGAGTGGCTGAAACCCGCTTCCGCGTGAGGTGCTGGAAGGACCCATCTTGGCAGTCTCCCGCCAGACCAGTTCAGTGGCTAATATTCCCGGAGCCCCGCAACGGTACTCGTTCGCGAAGATTAACGAACCGATCGCCGTCCCGGGGCTTTTAGACCTACAACGAGACTCTTACGATTGGCTCATCGGTACGCCCGAGTGGCGTGAGCGCGAACAAGAACGTCGCGGTGCCGATGCGCAGATTACTTCAGGGCTCGAGGATATCCTGAATGAGCTTTCGCCGATTGAGGATTACTCCGGCAACATGTCTCTTTCGTTGTCTGAGCCCCGTTTCGAACCGGTGAAAAACACCGTCGACGAGGCGAAAGAAAAAGACATTAACTACTCCGCACCACTGTATGTGACTGCGGAATTCATTAATTCCGATACCCAGGAGATCAAGTCCCAGACTGTTTTCATCGGTGATTTCCCGATGATGACCGAAAAGGGCACCTTCATCGTGAACGGTACAGAGCGCGTCATTGTTTCGCAGCTGGTCCGTTCCCCGGGTGTTTACTTTGATCGTTCTATCGACAAATCCACCGAGCGTCCGCTGCATGCGGTGAAGGTTATCCCTTCTCGTGGCGCGTGGCTGGAATTTGACGTTGATAAGCGTGACACCGTCGGCGTGCGTATTGACCGCAAGCGTCGCCAGCCGGTTACTGTGCTGTTGAAGGCTTTGGGTTGGACCGAAGAGAAGATCCGGGACCGTTTCGGCTTCTCCGAACTTATGATGTCCACGCTGGAAGCTGACGGCGTTGCCAATACCGACGAGGCTTTGTTGGAAATCTACCGCAAGCAACGTCCGGGCGAGCAGCCTACCCGCGATCTGGCGCAGTCGCTGCTGGACAATTCTTTCTTCAACCCGAAGCGCTATGACTTGGCACGCGTTGGTCGTTACAAGATCAACCGCAAGTTGGGCTTGGGTGGCGATCATGATGGTCTGAGCACCCTAACTGAAGAAGACATTGCTACCACGCTGGAATATCTGGTGCGTTTGCACACCGGCGAGCGGGAGATGCAATCGCCGGAAGGTCAGCATCTGATGTTGGACACCGACGACATCGACCACTTTGGTAACCGTCGTCTGCGTACTGTTGGTGAGTTGATTCAAAACCAGGTGCGCGTCGGTTTGTCTCGTATGGAGCGCGTCGTACGTGAACGTATGACCACCCAGGATGCAGAGTCGATCACTCCGACTTCTTTGATTAACGTCCGTCCGGTTTCTGCTTCGATTCGCGAATTCTTTGGTACTTCCCAGCTGTCCCAGTTTATGGACCAGAACAACTCGCTGTCTGGTCTGACCCACAAGCGTCGTCTCTCCGCGCTGGGTCCTGGCGGTCTGTCGCGCGAGCGCGCCGGCATCGAAGTTCGTGACGTGCACCCTTCGCACTACGGACGCATGTGTCCAATTGAGACCCCGGAAGGTCCGAACATTGGTCTGATCGGATCGTTGGCATCGTACGCTCGAGTGAATTCCTTCGGCTTTATCGAGACCCCATACCGCAAAGTTGTGGATGGTCGCGTTACTGACGAAGTTGAGTACCTGGCTGCCGATGCGGAAGACCGTTATTCCATTGCCCAGGCTGAGGTCCCAACCGCAGAAGACGGCACGATTACCAGTGACCGTATCGAGGTCCGCCAGAAGGATGGCGATATCGCCGTTACCACTGCTGACGGCGTAGATTACGTTGACGTTTCCCCACGACAGATGGTTTCTGTCGCTACCGCGATGATTCCGTTCCTGGAGCACGACGACGCTAACCGTGCTTTGATGGGTGCGAACATGCAGCGCCAGGCGGTTCCTCTGGTCCGTTCCGAGGCACCATATGTTGGCACGGGTATGGAATTGCGCGCCGCTTATGACGCTGGCGACGTAGTCATTACGCCGAAGGCAGGCGTTGTGGAAAACGTCTCTGCGGATCTGATCACCATCATGGATGATGATGGCATTCGCGATACCTACATGCTGCGCAAATTCGAGCGCACCAACCAGGGCACCAACTACAACCAGACTCCACTGGTTAATATTGGAGACCGCGTCGAGGCAGGCCAAGTGCTTGCCGACGGCCCTGGTACCCATAACGGCGAAATGTCGTTGGGCCGCAACATGCTGGTGGCGTTCATGCCGTGGGAAGGCCACAACTACGAGGACGCGATCATTCTGAATCAGTCCATCGTGGAAGATGACTCTTTGACGTCCGTGCACATCGAAGAACACGAAATCGATGCTCGTGACACCAAACTTGGTGCCGAAGAAATTACTCGCGAAATTCCGAATGTTTCGGAAGATGTTCTACGAGACCTCGACGAGCGCGGAATCATCCGCATCGGTGCAGACGTCCGCCCAGGCGACATCCTGGTCGGTAAGGTCACGCCGAAGGGTGAAACTGAGCTGACCCCTGAGGAGCGTTTGCTCCGTGCCATCTTTGGTGAGAAGGCTCGCGAAGTTCGCGATACCTCGATGAAGGTTCCACACGGTGAGACCGGCAAGGTCATTGGCGTGGCGCGCTTCTCTCGTGAGGATGACGATGATCTCTCGCCAGGCGTCAATGAGATGATTCGCGTCTACGTTGCCCAGAAGCGCAAGATCCAGGATGGCGATAAGCTCGCTGGCCGTCACGGTAACAAGGGTGTCGTCGGCAAGATCCTGCCGCCGGAGGATATGCCATTCATGGAAGACGGAACCCCGGTTGACGTCATCCTGAACACCCACGGTGTTCCTCGTCGTATGAACATTGGTCAGGTTTTGGAGATTCACCTGGGTTGGCTGGCACATGCCGGTTGGAAGGTTGATCCCAACGATCCGCAGAACGAAGAACTGATCAAGACCCTGCCGAAGGAACTGTACGACGTTCCGGCCCATTCGCTGACCGCAACCCCGGTTTTCGACGGTGCTTCCAACGAAGAGGTCTCTGGTCTGTTGGCTAACTCCCGCCCAAACCGCGACGGCAATGTCATGGTGGATCGCCATGGTAAGGCTCGTTTGTTTGACGGCCGCTCCGGTGAGCCATTCGAGCACCCGATCTCCGTCGGTTACATGTACATCTTGAAGTTGCACCACCTGATCGACGAGAAGATTCACGCTCGCTCGACTGGTCCTTATTCCATGATTACCCAGCAGCCGCTGGGTGGTAAGGCACAGTTCGGTGGTCAGCGCTTCGGTGAGATGGAGGTGTGGGCAATGCAGGCATACGGTGCCGCCTACACCCTGCAGGAGCTTCTGACGATCAAGTCCGACGATGTGGTTGGACGTGTGAAGGTCTACGAGGCGATCGTGAAGGGCGATAACATTCCGGATCCGGGTATCCCAGAGTCCTTCAAGGTCTTGCTCAAGGAGCTGCAGTCGCTGTGCCTGAACGTTGAGGTTCTTTCCTCTGACGGAACTCCGATGGAGCTGTCTGGCTCTGACGAGGACGACGAAGCCGGACCATCGCTGGGCATTAACTTGTCCCGCGATGAGGGCGCCGCTGCAGACATCTCCTAAACGGCAAAAACCAACGCCGAAATACCAAAAGTCCTTAATAGTCATTGCAATCCCTCCTTCATCGGAGGGGAAAGGGTATTTACGTGTTTGACGTAAACCTCTTCGACGAACTCCGCATTGGTCTTGCCACTGCCGACGACATCCGCCGTTGGTCCAAAGGCGAGGTCAAGAAGCCGGAAACCATCAACTACCGCACCCTGAAGCCGGAACGTGACGGCTTGTTCTGTGAGCGCATCTTCGGACCAACCCGCGACTGGGAATGTGCCTGTGGCAAGTACAAGCGTGTCCGCTACAAGGGCATCATTTGTGAGCGCTGTGGCGTTGAGGTGACCAAGTCCAAGGTGCGCCGTGAGCGCATGGGCCACATCGAACTGGCTGCTCCAGTGACCCACATCTGGTACTTCAAGGGTGTTCCTTCCCGTCTGGGCTACTTGTTGGATTTGGCTCCAAAGGATCTGGAGCGCATCATCTACTTCGCGGCGAACATCATCACCTCAGTAGATGAGGAAGCCCGCCACAACGACTTGTCCACTCTGGAAGCAGAAATGCTTCTCGAAAAGAAGGACGTCGAAGACGACACCAACTCTGAGATCGCCGAGCGGGCTCAGAAGCTCGAGCAGGACCTAGCGGAACTGGAAGAAGCCGGTGCGAAGGCCGATGCACGTCGTAAGGTGCAAAACGCTGCCGAAAAAGAAATGCAGCACATGCGCGAACGCGGCGAGCGCGAAGTTGATCGTCTCGACGAAATCTGGAACCACTTCGTCAAGCTGGCTCCAAAGCAGATGATCATCGACGAGACCATCTACGAAGAACTCGTCGATCGCTACGAGGATTACTTCACCGGTGGCATGGGTGCGGAAGCCATCCAGACTCTGATCCGTAATTTCGATCTTGAAGCTGAGGCTGAAGAGCTTCGCGGCATCATCAATGAAGGCAAAGGCCAGAAGAAGATGCGCGCTCTGAAGCGCCTGAAGGTTGTTGCTGCATTCCTGAATTCCGGTAATGATCCTGCTGGAATGGTTCTGGATTCCATCCCAGTTATTCCGCCAGAGCTTCGTCCAATGGTGCAGTTGGATGGTGGCCGATTCGCTACCTCCGACTTGAACGACCTCTACCGTCGTGTGATCAACCGCAACAACCGTCTGAAGCGCATGTTGGATCTCGGTGCTCCGGAGATCATCGTGAACAACGAGAAGCGCATGCTGCAGGAGTCGGTGGATGCACTGTTCGACAACGGCCGACGCGGCCGTCCTGTCGCTGGCCCGGGTAACCGCCCACTGAAGTCCTTGTCCGACCTCTTGAAGGGTAAGTCGGGTCGTTTCCGTCAGAACCTGCTTGGTAAGCGTGTGGACTACTCCGGCCGTTCGGTTATTATCGTCGGTCCGCAGCTGAAGCTGCACGAGTGTGGTCTGCCGAAGTTGATGGCGTTGGAGCTGTTCAAGCCATTCGTCATGAAGCGCCTGGTGGAAAACGACTATGCGCAGAACATCAAGTCCGCCAAGCGCATGGTTGAGCGTCAACGTCCAGAAGTTTGGGACGTTCTCGAAGAAGCAATTTCGGAGCACCCAGTGCTGCTGAACCGCGCACCAACCCTGCACCGTCTGGGCATTCAGGCATTCGAACCGAAGTTGGTCGAAGGTAAAGCCATCCAGCTGCACCCACTTGCCTGTGAGGCCTTTAACGCCGACTTCGACGGCGACCAGATGGCGGTTCACCTGCCACTGTCCGCCGAGGCGCAGGCCGAAGCCCGTGTGCTGATGCTGTCGTCGAACAACATTTTGTCCCCAGCATCCGGTAAGCCATTGGCCATGCCGCGTCTGGATATGGTCACCGGTCTGTACTTTTTGACCATGAACAAGCGTGCCGACGAACAGGGCGGAGAGGGCCGCTACCAATCTGCCGACGAAAATGGTCCGGCACAGGGCGTGTACTCGTCGTATGCGGAAGCCATCATGGCACGCGACCGCGGCGTTCTGGGCTTGCAGGCGCCTATCAAGGTCCGTATTTCTCACTTGCGTCCACCGCGCGAAATCGAGGAAGCGCAGTTCCCAGAAGGTTGGCAGCGCGGCGATACTTGGTTGGCTGATACCACCCTGGGTCGCATCATGTTCAATGAATTGCTGCCATGGGACTACCCGTACCTTGAAGGCGTCATGGTGCGTAAGGGCGGTGGCTCGGAGAAGATCCTGCTGGGCGATGTCATTAATGACTTGGCCGTAAAGTATCCAATGATCTCCGTCGCACAAACGCTGGACAAGATGAAGGATGCCGGCTTCTACTGGGCAACCCGATCCGGTGTGACCATTACGATGCATGACGTTTTGGTGCTGCCAAACAAGACCGAGATCCTCGAGTCTTATGAGGCCGAAGCAGAGCGTATCGAGCGCAAGTACTGGGAGCAGGGTGCTCTGACCGAGCGCGAGCGCTATGAGCGCTTGGTCGAACTCTGGAAGGATGCGACCGACAAGGTCGGTACTTCTGTTGAGGAGCTGTACCCAGACGACAACCCAATTCCGATGATCGTGAAGTCGGGTGCCGCGGGTAACATGCGTCAGATCTGGACGCTGGCCGGTATGAAGGGCATGGTTGTGAACTCGAAGGGTGACTACATCACCCGTCCGATTAAGACTTCCTTCCGCGAAGGTCTGTCGGTTCTCGAGTACTTCAACAACTCGCACGGTTCCCGTAAGGGTCTGGCCGATACCGCTCTGCGTACCGCAGACTCCGGTTACCTGACCCGTCGTCTGGTCGACGTTGCCCAGGACGTTATTGTCCGCGAAGAAGACTGTGCGACCCGCCAGGGCGTGCGTGTGCCAATCGGTGAGCAGATCACTGACGACACATACGCAGTGCACGAGCTCTGGGAGACCTCCGCTTCCGGTCGTGTGGTTGCCTCCGATGTCAAGGACGCCAATGGTGAGGTTTTGGTCGCTGGCGGCGACGATTTGACTGAGGAGAACACCCAGAAGCTGGTCGATGCCGGAATCACCGAGATCAAGGTTCGTTCGGTTCTTACTTGCCAGACTCCAGCAGGTGTCTGTGCGAAGTGCTACGGCAAGTCCATGGCTTCCGGCAACTTGGTCGACATCGGCGAGGCCGTCGGTATCGTGGCTGCCCAGTCCATTGGTGAGCCTGGTACCCAGTTGACGATGCGTACCTTCCACCAGGGTGGTGTCGGTGGAGACATTACCGGTGGTCTGCCGCGTGTTCAGGAGCTGTTTGAGGCCCGCAACCCGAAGAACCGTGCCCCAATTGCATCGGTCGCCGGTGAGATCTCGTTGTCGGACGAAGGAAACTTCTGGACCCTGACCATCCACCCAGATGATGGTTCGGACAATGTCGTTTACGAGAAGCTGTCGAAGCGTCAGGGCCTGGCCCAGGTGCGTCGCCCAATGGAATCCAACCCGGATGCCATGATTGAACGCGCACTGCGAGACGGCGACCACGTCGAGGTCGGCGAGCGTTTGCTACGCGGTGCTGCCGATCCGCACGATGTTCTGGAAGTTCTGGGACGTCGTGGCGTCGAAAAGCACCTTATCGACGAAGTGCAAGCCGTGTACCGCACCCAGGGTGTGGCTATCCACGATAAGCACATTGAGATCATCATCCGCCAGATGCTGCGCCGCGGTACGGTCATCGATTCCGGTACTACATCGTTATTGCCGGGCAACCTGATCGACCTCTCCGAGGCCAAGCAGGTCAACGCGGCCCAGGTCGCAGAGGGCGGACAGCCTGCCGAGATGCGTTCCGAGATCATGGGTATTACCAAGGCCTCCCTGGCTACCGAGTCGTGGCTGTCGGCTGCTTCGTTCCAGGAGACCACCCGCGTTCTTACCGACGCCGCCATTAACAAGCGCTCTGACTCGTTGATCGGTCTGAAGGAAAACGTCATCATCGGTAAGCTCATCCCGGCTGGTACCGGTATTAACCGTTACCGCAACATCACCGTTAAGCCGACGGAGGCTGCTCGCAATGCGGCATACTCTATCCCTACCTATGGTGACTCCATCTACGGCGACGATGGCTACAGTGACTTCACTGGCGCTTCCGTCCCACTGGACGAGACCTTCGAGCTCTAAAGCGCTGTTTGTGTCCCGCAGCTTCCATAGGCGCAGGGACCCACAGCATTAGGACTATTATCGCCACTCGGTGCTAGTCCTAAGCCGTTCTGCAAGGCCCTATCCCTTTTCGGGGTAGGGCCTTTTGCGCGCCCAGATCGTGGTTGGTGTTTAGACTCGAGTGAGCCTTGTGGGCGGGCTGAGCCGAAATTACCGGCATTTCAGACAGGTCAAGGCCGTGCGTGCCTGGTGCACCACCTGGGTGTGGTGATTGTTCCCATAAGTGCTTGGAAAAACTTAGCCTTGGGTATAGCGTAAAGCGGGCTTAGAAACTTAAAAGGATCATTAGAATTTCAGAAAGGCAGCCATGTCTGATCATTCCTCCAATGCGCGCGCGACAGCAGAACCGAAACGTAGCCTGACTTGGCGCCCGATCGACATCGTCATCGTCGCCATCTTGGGTGTGGCGACTGGATTCATCTTCGTAGTCTGGAACAACATCGGTTACGCGTGGTTTACCGCTATGGATAATCTCACGCCAGGGCTGGGTGGTCTGGCGGTGGGCATTTGGCTGCTCGGTGGTGTGCTTGGTGGATTAATTATCCGGAAACCGGGTGCGGCGATCTTCGTCGAGGTTTTTGCGGCCAGTGTTTCTGCAGCTCTGGGTTCGCAATGGGGGCCGGAAACCCTCTATTCCGGTTTGGCACAGGGGTTGGGTGCGGAATTGATCTTCCTTATCTTTGCCTACCGCAAGTTTAATATCGTCGTCGCCACGCTTTCTGGTATCGGGGCAGGTGTTGGCGCCTGGACGTTGGAATTGTTCCTCTCTCCGAACCTGGCAAAATCGCTGGAATTCAACATTATCTACCTCGTATGCGTTGCCATTTCGGGTGCGATCCTGGCTGGCATTCTGGGTTTTTCGTTAATGAAGTCACTGGCGAAAACGGGTGCTCTCGACCGTTTCGCGGCTGGTCGGGAGCACCGCGCATAGAGCTTCCGGACCAAAAACACTAGCTCTCCATCATTCGACACCAATCGCATCCTTATCGATATGTCAGCAACAGCGGTCGAAATTGCTAATTACACCTGGAGGCATGCTGGGCGCGCGAAGCCAGCGATCGACAATCTGAACCTAGAGATTGCGGCCGGCGAACGTGTGCTCATTTGTGGTAATTCGGGTTCAGGGAAATCCACTTTGGTCGCTGCCATCGCTGGTGTGTTAGGCGGTGATGAAGAAGGCGATGAATCTGGCCGGTTGTTGCTTGCAGATGCCAGCGGTAGAAAAGAGCCTGCAGGAACCTCAACACCAGTGGGCCTGGTATTACAGGATCCGGACTCGCAGGTAATAGCTGCACGCGTGGGGGACGACGTCGCATTTGGCTGCGAAAATCAAGGATTGGAGCGCACCGAAATTTGGTCCCGGGTCCGTGAGGCCCTGCCATTGGTGGGTTTGAATCTCCCGTTAGACCATCCGACTGCATTCTTGTCTGGTGGCCAAAAGCAGCGCTTGGCTCTGGCGGGTGTTATTGCCATGCGTCCGGGCATCATCATTTTGGACGAACCCACCGCGAATCTTGACCCCGAAGGCGCGCGTGACGTGGTGCAAGCGGTAACCAACGTTGTAAACCACACTGGAGCGACATTGCTGGTCGTCGAGCATAATTATGACGTTTGGCTGCCATTATTGGAGCGTGGCCTGGAGTTTTCTGCAGGTAAACTTGTCGACGACGCACCGGCCAAAGACATCGTAAACCGGCGCCGCATTGGAAACCTCCCAGAGGCAGCGCCGAAGTTAGCAAACAATGCCGCAGCGCTCACGGCGCATGAGGTCATAGCAGCGGAACAACCTGCTCATTTGCCTGCACGCAGCCTGCACCTGCCTGAACATGCGTCGACGGTGCTTACCGGCGCTAATGGTACTGGTAAGACTACGCTGCTGATGACGCTGGCGGGCTTGCGGCCTCTTGCCTCAGGCCGGATTGATTTGGCGGATTCTATCCGTGATGGCCTACGGGGCAACGTCGCAAAGTGGAAATCTCGGCAGCTGGCCCAGCGCATTGGATATGTGTTTCAGAACCCGGAGCATCAATTTGTCGCCCGCACGGTATTGGAGGAACTGCAAGTGGGGCCGAAGGTGATGGGTCTGGAGGTCAGTACACGCCGCTATGATGAGCTGTTGGAGCGGCTGTCCCTGGCCCATCTTGCACAAGCCAACCCTTTTACCTTGTCCGGTGGAGAAAAGCGGCGACTTTCTGTGGCTACTGCCTTGATAGCCGCACCGAAATTATTGCTTTTCGACGAGCCGACTTTTGGGCAAGATCCCCATACGTTCGGCGAACTGGTCGCAATTGTGCGTGGTTTGGTCGACGAAGGCGTAACCGTGGCCTCAGTGACGCACGATGAGAATTACCGTAATGCGCTTGGTGATAACCATGTCGAGTTGTTAGCGACAGGGGGTAAGTGAGATGGCTTCCGAGCAGATCCCTTCTGGAACGCTTATCCCTTCTGGAACGCTTATCCCTTCTGGGGCGCCGAAGATTAACCCGTTGACCCGCATTTTGATCATGCTGTTGGTGACCACCCCTTTGTTGCTGAGCCTAGATTGGCTAAGCGCTACGGTCTCGTTGGTTATCACTATCGTGGCAGCTCTTATCGGGGGAGTGGGATGGAAGAAACTGGTGGCCACGCTTTGGCCTTTACTGTTCGTCGCGCCGTTGTCGGGCATCTCGATGCTGCTATATGGCGCCGAAGGCGGCGAGGTCTATTTCGAGTTTTGGTTGATGACGATCTCTGACAACTCCATTGAATTGGCCATTGCAATCATGATTCGCATCCTCGCGGTGGCGAGCCCGGTGATTTTGTTGGCCCGGAATATTGACCCCACACGCTTGGGCGATGCGCTGGCACAGATAGTGCATGTTCCGGACCGCTTTGTCATTGGTTCGGTTGCAGGTGTACGAATGACAGGCTTGTTCAAAGACGATTGGGTGGCGATGAATCGCGCTCGTCGTGCTCGCGGCTTGGGTGATCGGGGAAGAATTGCCCATTTCTTCACTATGGCTTTTGGTCTGTTGGTACTGGCTTTAAGGCGTGGCGGCAAACTTGCCACCGCCATGGAAGCTCGTGGGTTTGGCCGCCGGCCGCTCTATGGGGAGCACCGATCGTGGGCGCGGCCGTCGCGCTTGCACACCACAGATTGGCTGGCTCTGGGGCTTGGCCTCGTCTGTGCCGCAATCCCGGTGGGGGTCGCAGTGATGGCGGGCAGTTGGCGCTGGTTTGGTCTCTAATCTGCTTAGGTATCCGCTGTTCTGGCCGTATTTTGTTGTGCGGGATGAAGGCCTTTGGACGGTACTGGTGCGGCACTTGTCGGCGCCGCTTGCTAAGGAAATACACTGAGTAAGCCAGTTGAGGGCCCAATCCAGGCCGGAAAATTGTTGTGCTCGGACAAACAGGTGCACTGAGGCAATCTTCTCTGACAAGGACGGTCCTGGATTGATAGCCCCGCCGATTGAAGTCGTGCTTGAGAAGTGCTATCCTACGAGTTGGTTCGTCTCACTTAAGTGGTGGGATGATAAGTCTGATCATCTTCTTGGCGCAGAAACGCCAATGGAGACGTTCTGGACACGCGGAAGGGCCCCGGAAAAGAGCCCCCATTTTTGCGTGTTTGGATGCGTTGTCTAGTCCAGCTCCGGCTGGCGCCACAAAGGTGAAGAAAACTCAACCGACAAGAAAGACTGGTTTATGCCAACTATTCAACAGCTGGTCCGCAAGGGCCGCCACGATAAGAAGTCGAAGGTGGCAACCGCAGCGCTGAAGGGTTCCCCACAGCGTCGTGGTGTCTGCACCCGCGTCTACACCACCACCCCAAAGAAGCCAAACTCGGCGTTGCGTAAGCTCGCTCGTGTTCGTCTGACCTCTGGTGTAGAGGTTTCGGCCTACATTCCCGGTGAGGGCCACAACCTCCAGGAGCACTCCATGGTTCTGGTCCGTGGTGGACGTGTAAAGGACCTTCCAGGTATTCGTTACAAGATCGTCCGTGGCGCTCTTGACACCCAGGGTGTTAAGGACCGTAAGCAGGCTCGTTCCCGTTACGGCGCAAAGAAGGGGTAATAAACAATGCGTAAGAATCAAGCTCCAAAGCGTCCAGTTGTTAAAGACCCGATCTACCAGTCGGAGCAGGTATCCCAGCTGGTCAACAAGGTCCTGCTCGATGGTAAGAAAGCTACCGCTGAACGCATCGTGTATGGCGCTCTGGATAAGTGCAAGGAAAAAACCGGAACTGACCCGTTGGGCACCTTGGAGAAGGCACTGGGCAACATCCGTCCAGACCTCGAGGTCCGTTCCCGCCGTGTCGGTGGCGCTACATACCAGGTTCCAGTAGAAGTACGCCCAAGCCGTGCGAACACTCTGGCCCTGCGCTGGCTGGTTACCTTTACCCGTAAACGTCGCGAGAACACCATGATCGAGCGTCTAGCTAACGAGATCTTGGATGCCTCCAACGGTTTGGGTGCTTCCGTCAAGCGTCGTGAAGACACTCACAAGATGGCTGAAGCCAACCGCGCTTTCGCCCACTACCGCTGGTAATTCGCTGTTTAACCAGACTGCGAAGCTTTTCCCGTTGAGTTATGTCTCGGCACGGAAGCAAACGCAGTCCGGACACGACAGATTGACCCGCAATGCGCCAGCCCAACCTGGAGGATTACGGGTCATTTGTTTAGCAGCCCGCATGCAAAATCGGCGACAAAAGCTTCGGCCAAGACTGTGCAAAGGACGTCGATAATAGCTAAACGGCTGCCAAACGAAACTTTTCGTGGCATTATCGCAATTAACGCGACTATCGCGCGGAAATTTACAGCAACAACTATTTTGATGGGGTAAAACTGTGGCACAAGAAGTGCTTAAGGATCTAAACAAGGTTCGCAATATTGGCATCATGGCCCACATCGATGCTGGTAAAACCACCACCACCGAGCGTATCTTGTTCTATACCGGTATTAACCGCAAGGTTGGTGAAACCCACGACGGTGGTTCGACCACCGACTGGATGGAGCAGGAAAAAGAGCGCGGTATTACCATTACTTCCGCTGCCGTTACCTGTTTCTGGGAAGGCAACCAGGTCAACATCATTGACACGCCTGGCCACGTCGACTTCACCGTCGAGGTTGAGCGTTCCCTGCGTGTGCTCGATGGCGCCGTAGCTGTTTTCGATGGCAAGGAAGGCGTTGAACCGCAGTCCGAACAGGTTTGGCGTCAGGCTGCGAAGTACGACGTTCCGCGTATATGCTTCGTGAACAAGATGGACAAGCTCGGTGCAGACTTCTACTACACCGTGCAGACCATTATCGATCGTTTGGGTGCCAAGCCACTCGTTATGCAGCTCCCAATCGGCGTTGAGGATGATTTCGACGGAGTCGTCGACCTGCTGCAAATGAAGGCTTATATGTGGCCTGGCAAGGTCGAAGTCGGTGCTGAACCTCAGCTGACTGAGATTCCTGCAGACCTGCAAGAAAAGGCCGAAGAATACCGTGAGAAATTGGTCGAAGCTGTTGCTGAGACTGATGAAGAACTCATGGAAAAGTACTTCGGTGGCGAGGAAATCTCCATCGATGAGTTGAAGGCACAGATTCGTAAGCTGGTTGTTAACTCTGAAATCTACCCGGTTTACTGTGGTACTGCGTACCGCAACAAGGGTGTCCAGCCATTGCTGGACGCTGTCATTGATTTCTTGCCAAACCCAATGGACGTTGGCGAAGTCATTGGCCACGAAATGGGCAACGAAGATGTTGAGATGCGTCGTAAGCCATCGGCTGAAGAACCGTTCTCCGGTCTGGCGTTTAAGATTGCTGCGCACCCATTCTTCGGCCAGCTGACATTCGTTCGCGTTTACTCCGGACGTGTGGAGCCAGGCAACGAAGTTCTGAACTCCACGAAGAATAAGAAGCAGCGAATCGGCAAGATTTTCCAGATGCACGCCAACAAGGAAAACCCTGTTGACGAAGCACTCGCAGGAAACATCTACGCGATTATTGGTCTGAAAGACATCACCACCGGTGACACCATCTGCTCCAAGGAAGCCCCAATCATCCTGGAGTCCATGGACTTCCCGGATCCAGTTATCCAGGTTGCAATCGAGCCAAAGACCAAGGCTGACCAAGAGAAGCTATCGACCGCTATCCAGCGTCTCGCTGACGAGGACCCAACCTTTACCGTTAAGCTGGATGAAGAATCCGGCCAGACTGTTATCGGCGGCATGGGCGAGCTGCACTTGGACGTCTTGGTTGACCGCATGAAGCGCGAATTCAAGGTTGAGGCAAACATCGGTAACCCACAGGTTGCCTACCGCGAGACCATCCGTAAGTCGGTTGCTTCCTTGGACTACACCCACAAGAAGCAGACCGGTGGTTCCGGACAGTTCGCTAAGGTTATCGTCTCGATCGAGCCTTATGCTCCAGACGAGAGCGAGCTGGAGGAAGGCGAGAGCCCGCTGTACAAATTCGAGAACGCGGTTACTGGTGGCCGTATTCCGAAGGAGTACATCCCTTCAGTCGACGCAGGTATCCAGGACGCCATGCAGTATGGCTACCTGGCTGGCTACCCGCTCGTCAACATCAAGGCAACCCTGGAAGACGGCGCTTACCACGACGTTGACTCTTCGGAGATGGCCTTCAAGCTGGCCGGCTCCCAGGTACTAAAGGAAGCAGTAGCTAAGGCTAAGCCTGTGCTACTGGAGCCATTGATGGCCGTAGAGGTAGTTACGCCTGAAGAATTCATGGGTGACGTCATTGGCGACATCAATGCTCGCCGTGGACAGGTCGAATCCATGGATGACCGTTCCGGCGCCAAGGTCGTTAAGGCCCGCGTGCCGCTGTCCTCTATGTTCGGTTACGTTGGCGATCTGCGTTCCCGTACCCAAGGTCGTGCGAACTACACCATGGTTTTCGACTCCTACGGTGAAGTTCCACAATCCGTTGCAGAAGAAGTTATCGCCGCACGTACCGGCGGTTCCACAAACTAAATCGAGAAGAAGTGGGGAAATGGCTCCCCACCTGAGTCCGGGCGCCAAACATTCGGCAACTAACAACTCTGTTAGGCACCGTTTATTGGGTCGCTCGGCTCAATTCTCACCGGGTTGCGGCCGCGCTGAGCTCATTGCTTTCCGTTCTTTCGCATCGTAGATTATGAACTTTCCTAATCGCGAAGCCATTCGGCTCTGTTGATACAGAGCGGTTCACGTGTTTAGGACATTGCTAGAATGGGCTGAGCCGGCCGTTACCCGATGGCCGTTGATCTGACTGATATGGTTACTAAAAACCGTTTATATGCATGAACGGTTTGATATATCTGTGCCATAATTCTAGGATCAGGTAACGGGCACACCTGTAAGACGTTGCCTGCCGCTTGTCTGCGACCTAGTCGTAGACGACTTAGTAGGCAAAATATACAAACCACGTGGCTGCGAAGGTCGTAGCCACCGATAAAGTCCAGGAGGACATACAGTGGCAAAGGAGAAGTTCGAGCGTACGAAGCCGCATGTGAACATCGGCACTATCGGACACGTCGACCACGGCAAGACCACCACCACCGCAGCTATCACCAAGGTTCTGTCGGACAAGTATCCTGATGAAAACCAGGCATTCGCGTTCGACATGATCGACAAGGCTCCTGAGGAGAAGGAGCGCGGTATTACCATTAACATCTCCCACGTGGAGTACTCCACCCCTAAGCGCCACTACGCGCACGTGGACGCCCCAGGCCACGCTGACTACATCAAGAACATGATCACTGGTGCCGCTCAGATGGACGGCGCTATCTTGGTTGTTGCAGCTACCGACGGCCCAATGCCACAGACCCGCGAGCACGTTCTGCTGGCTCGCCAGGTTGGCGTTCCTTACATCCTGGTTGCACTGAACAAGTGCGACATGGTTGACGACGAGGAAATCCTCGAGCTCGTCGAGATGGAGATCCGCGAATTGCTGGCTGACCAGGAATTCGACGAAGAAGCTCCAATCGTTCACATCTCCGCAGTCGGCGCCTTGGAAGGCGAAGAGAAGTGGGTTAACGCCATCGTTGAACTGATGGATGCTTGTGACGAGTCGATCCCTGATCCAGACCGTGCTACCGACAAGCCATTCCTGATGCCTATCGAGGACATCTTCACCATTACCGGCCGTGGCACCGTTGTTACCGGTCGTGTAGAGCGTGGTTCCCTGAAGGTCAACGAAGAAGTCGAGATCATCGGCATCAAGGAAAAGTCCCAGAAGACCACCATCACCGGTATCGAAATGTTCCGCAAGATGCTGGACTACACCGAGGCCGGCGACAACGCTGGTCTGCTGCTTCGCGGTACCAAGCGTGAAGACGTTGAGCGTGGACAGGTTATCGTTGCTCCAGGTGCCTACAGCACCCACAAGAAGTTCGAAGGTTCCGTCTACGTTCTTTCCAAGGACGAGGGCGGCCGCCACACCCCATTCTTCGACAACTACCGTCCTCAGTTCTACTTCCGCACCACCGACGTTACCGGTGTTGTTACCCTGCCTGAGGGCACCGAGATGGTTATGCCTGGCGACAACGTCGACATGTCCGTCGAATTGATTCAGCCAGTCGCTATGGACGAGGGCCTGCGCTTCGCTATCCGCGAAGGTTCCCGTACCGTTGGTGCTGGTGTCGTTAACAAGATCCTGGATTAATTCCTTGACTTGTTGGCGTAGTGTCAACGCCCATGGCGTTCACTAGGCTAGACGCTTTTCGCCGCTACCGAATTGTCGGTAGCGGCTTTTTGCGTGGTGCGGGAGATTGCATGTTGCAGGTCTATTAGGTGTGGCCGGTTGCAGGTCTATTAGGTGTGGCTGTACGTGCCCGGTTTACCCGGCTCTTCGAATGAAGTAGTGGCCTTGGTGCTGCAACGATCCCACAGGGAGTATTGCTGCTTTACCTTCCTTGACAGGCGACTCCCTTACTATAATAGGTTGCTGCGAGTGCGTAACCTTATGCTTTTTCGCAACGGATCGAAAACAGATGTGATTCTGTAATTGTGGTCACGTATTGATGGCTACGCGAGGGAGAAGGTATTGCGAACTCGTCGGGGTGAGGACCAG
Source organism: Corynebacterium sp. EPI-003-04-2554_SCH2473622 (assembly GCF_001665955.1). Lineage (NCBI taxonomy): Bacteria > Bacillati > Actinomycetota > Actinomycetes > Mycobacteriales > Corynebacteriaceae > Corynebacterium > Corynebacterium sp. EPI-003-04-2554_SCH2473622. Next base: position 78,568 of record NZ_LZMN01000084.1, read on the forward strand.
TTCGTTTCGATGTCCTGTGTTGTGTTTAGCTTTTGTGAGCTCCCAATAAAGTTTGTTAGGAATGGGGAAATAGCGACGGTTAGTGCTCCTCCTGCAACGAAAATGGATGCCGTGTGTTGCTGCATCAATTTGGATTCGACTGCCACGCCGGTGACCACAACAATGATTGGCAGGCGGGTCGCGAAATACATTCGACTCTCAGGCGCTCGCGCGGGTTTGTGATGCCAGAACCTGTGTTGCCGAATACCTCTCGCAGGTACACCGGCGGGACGTGGGTTACCAGAAATAGAGCGGCTGAGAATAATTCCAGCGGCAAATGCGCCTGGCGCAATATCGACATTCGAAAGCTGCAGCTATTGCCCTCAGAATAGCCATAATCAATATGATTGGGCGCAAGATAGTTTGGTTCGTTGATCCGGCGCTAGATACGAACGCACGCCCGATCCCCGGGATCGCGTGAATTATTGCTGCGGGAGTTCAGCGGACTGAAAAATACGCGCCGACACCACAGCGATAGCGCAGATAACCCAAGTTGATAAGGCGGCTTTGGTTTGCTGGAACGCATCGACTTTAGATCAATTTCGTAACCTGCGAGTAAGAAAAAGCGCCAACGCCTAGCCCTTTACGTATTCCTATGCTCGTATCTTCTGTTGCAAGGTCTAGCACAGGTGGGCCGATAAGCATGCCAAAAAATAATAATAGCGCGACAGCAGGGATGCGATTACTGAACTCGAAGGCCATCAAAGGCGCGAGTAACGCCGCAGCCATGATCCAAGCGAAGGAAACCAGAGCATCGGCATATTCTGTTGCCCCAGCTGTGAGTACTAACGTGCCAGTAGGGTCTATGCTGTCAACTGCCATACGTTGTTGCCTACGCACTAACTACGACGAATCATAATCCTGCACTCATCTAATGGCAGGTCTTAGTATTTGGTGAAAAGAGACCGCGTGTCGGGAATAGACTTCCACACGCGGTCTCTTTAGTCTCGCAAATTCGATGGCGCTGAATAATGTATTTGCGCAGATTTTGCTCTCTAACGGCCTTTCCGTGCCGTGATGTCTTCGTTAGTAGGTGGGTTTTACCTTTTCCATGTGCAGCAAGTAGACGGTATCGATATCAACATCTTCGATTGCATCACGAAGATCTGCCTCGCTCGTTTCAATCATGTCATTGAGCTTGTTCAGATCGGCCTCTGGACGCGCATTAATGGTGAACTCGATGGTTGGCCGTTTTCGGTCGATAGAAACCTTCTGCTTTGCTGAGGTCACGTCGGAGTCTGTCGCTAACTGAGCTGCCACTGCCTGTGCGATATGACTAATGTGTATAGAAATATCGCCCTTTTCGTCGGAAGCTGAAGAACCAAGTTGCGAAAAGGTCCGGCGGCGTAAGTTGATGATGATCAGCCACAAACCAATGATAATCGTTGCCGCTAGGATGCCCCAGAGCAGGTATTCGTACCAATTTTGGTCTGGCAATGTCCGCCAAGCGTCTGGGTCGCGCCAGAGTGCGAGCTCCTTCGCGAACTCTACATCGAAGTGCGCTAACACTGGCCAGAGTCCAAAGAGGATTAGCGTAATCGCGAGCAAGAAAAATATGAAGCGGTCAATGAATGCGGTCAGTTTGCTCATGATACGCCCTCCTGAGAACTGTCACCCTCGACCCGAACCTCGATCTTCGGCTGTTGTTGCAAGAATGCAAACTTGGTTTTGATCGCTTCCTCTACGCGCTGGGGTAGCGAGGAGTCGTTGCTATCACCTTCGACAATGACTTGCAACCTCTTTCGCGAAATCTTGGAATGTGCGGAACGCGCACCAGGCAATTGTTGCGCAGTTGCAGAACTGACTCGAGCCAGATCCACGGGACGTACCCAGACTGCCGCATTGCTGTTTAGTATGCGGTGTGTTTGTCTACGTGGTTTGAAGGCAACAATCAGGAGCAGCACTCCGAGCACGATCGCGCCCGCGCCCACCCATACGATCCATTCGGGAAGCTCATTCTGTCCAAAGAACTCCGTAATTGGTGTAATCCAGCTCTGCTGGTCTTGATTCGGTAAGACGAACCAGATTTCCCGGATCATTACGCCGGCTACCGCGAGTAGAAGTAGGCCAAGGAGCACAGCAAGCCCACGGGCGATCGGTGATGCCTTTGGTGCTTGGCCACGATAAGCCTTTTGTTTAGCCACGTGAGCCTCCTCTTAGATCTCGAAGTACTTCCTTTGTGTCTTTCCGGTAGATGGCGCGCAATGGGGCTGGTTTCGGAACGGTCACCGGTCGGAACGGGTGATCGGCAGGTGCGTAAGGCTTACGCAGTTGTTGTTTCATCGGCGTCCGTACTTTGCGAAGAGCACGGGCCTTGGGGACCTCGGGCTTGCGTGGCTGGCCCCAACTCGCAACGTTTATTTCACGCAATGCGTGTTGTTTAGGCGGCCGTATTTTTCGCAGTTTTTTACGTCGAATGTTTACTGGTCGTGGTTTGCGTGGTTTCGGCACTGAAACCGAGCGAAGTTTCCGCTTCCTTGGCACTTCGACTGACCGTAGAGCGAATGACCGTGTATTGACGTCAATAAGTTCCCGCGGTTGCGGCGAAACCACTTCGCGCAGTGGCTGAGGTTTGGGTGCTTGTACCGAAACGCTTGGCATTTCACCAACGGTAACCGACCGTAAAGCAGCCGGTTGCGGCACGGAAATTTCACGCAGTGGGGCTCTTTTCGGAACCGAGATTGTCTTTAACTTCTTTTGCTCCGGTACTGAAGGCGAAAATGGTGCCCGAGACTTCGGTGCCTCCACCTTTCGCGGAGTCGGTAACTCGTTCACCGTGATTTCGGCTAGGGGCCTTGCTTCCGGTGTAAAGAAGGGGACGAGCTCCTTGGGATCATCCACAGAGATAACTCCGAGAGGTTTTGGCCAGGGAGTTTCTACTTTTCTGCGGATAGCTAGTTCACGGGTCTCAACTGCATTGAGTTCCGCAAACTCAGCCGAGATCGTTATCTCCCGCAAAGGAGCTGCTTCTGCCGTTTCAATTTCCCGCAGGGTCTCGGTTTTTGAGGTCACGCGAGGATGCGCAACTTCGAGTTCATTGACCGAAATTGCGCGTGGTGTGAATTCGGAGCGAGCCTCGACGTCATCGCGGCTGATTCGTTGCTTCGACGGCACAGCTTCGCCGATTGTGACATTAACCCGCGTGGCTTCATACCCAATATAAGTGTCAAGCGCTTCGGCAATAGCTTTGCGCACTTCCGCAGCAACCCTTACTGCAGGAGATGGCCAAACCACGGCGATGACAGCATCGACCGAAGCGACCCGGCGATCTTGATCCAATCGGATATCAAACCTTGGGTAGTTGCGTGATAACAAGCCGCCGTCGATGTCCGTGGTGCCCGGTACTTGGTAAATCGCGCGCTCAACGACGTGTTCGGCGACGCGGGTTTTGTATGTGGTTACGCCTGCAGCCTGCGACGAACCTGAAGACTTGACGGCCTTATGAGCCTGCTCGGTCTTGTCGACGGCGCTGGGGGAAGAATTCGCAAGTGATTCCGTGGTGGCCGCAGGTTTATCCTGCTTTTCCATTAGCCCTGACCTTTACCCGAAGAGAAGATGTTCGTCAGATCGATACGACCATCGAAATGAGCGCCGATGGCGGCGCCGATCAGTGCAAATGGGATAGCCCAAAGGGAGTACCATCCGGTGATAGCGATCAGCAGCATTATACCGATGCCGACCAGCGCGCCAATCAAAGTGTAACTAATGTTGTTCATAAAACCCGTCCTCAAAAGTCTTACTGCTGGGTAGATGTGGAGCTATCGGTGGCATCAGAAAAGATCACGTCCACGCGGCCTAGATCGATGGAGCAGGCTTTCTGAGCAACAACGCGGATGTCAGATGCGAGATCGTGTAAATTCACGCCCGCGGCGAAATCCGCGGTGATGTGAATTTCGATGTGTAGTTCACCTGCACCAGAAACGCGGCGTAGGCCAGAAATGCGTTCTCCGGGGTAGAGCAGGGCGACTTCGCCGAAACGGCCGGCGTGTAGCCCAGCGACCCCGTGAACATCTTTAACTTTGGATGCGATGGATCGCGCATCCGCCACCTCAAGCTGGGGTGCTTGAGTTGCGGCCATTTTTAGCGATCCTGGCCAGAAGCGATTGCGGTTTGCTCGTCTTCGTTTTCGTCTTCTTCATCACCAGGAAGCTTGACGTCGTGAACGTTGACATCAACGCCGGAGACATTCAAACCGGTCATGCGCTCGACGGCGGAAATAACGTTACGACGGATAGCGTCAGCCAGCTCGTGGATGGCAACACCGTATTCTGCGGTGATTGCAACCTCGACGGAAGCGGTGCCTTCTTCTACTTCGACAGAAACGCCTTGTTTGACGTCTTCGCTACCGAAGGTTTGGCGGATAGAGCCCATGACACGTTGAGAAGTCGATCCCAGGGCAGCAACTCCCGAAACTTCGCGGGTAGCCAGGCCAGCAATCTTGCCAACTACACCGTCGTCGATGGTGGTGGTGCCGTGCTCGGTTTCCAAGTTGCTGTTTACCTTGCGAGCAGGGGTGTTGTCAGACGATTGGTTCTGGTTCTGTTTTTGGTCGGCCATTGTGGCGCCTACCTTTCTGCTGTCTCATGGTTAAGAAATGAGACCCCGGTGGCTTACTAGCCGTGGCGGTACCGCCGTTGAGAATTTGGAGGTACCCGGGGTGTATTTGAATCTGCCAAGCGTTGGAAATCACACGTTGATGTGTGCCATTTCCCTTGACTGATTTAATCCTACGGAAAACGTTTATTAGCGTCGTCTCGTAGTGCTGTAGATCATACAGGTGGGGAGGCTGTGGGGGTAAATAGAGGTAGGTTGAATTTTTCCGAATGACGTGTTTAAATGGCCAGGTTGCTTAAACAGGGTGTATTCCATCTATTGGCGCAGTGCAAGGTGCTGCAATATGCGGTATCCGGAGCGCTACCTCAATAGTCAAAGATGCGCTGTGGTTAAGCAAACATGACACCTTCGCCGTGCATGGCCCCTAAAAAACTCTCAAAACATCAGGGGCCGACAAATGTGCACAGAAGGGCTGCCAATCGGGCTAGGTTCGTCGTCATAGACAGGGCATCCCGAGCGGTAGTGCCGGAGAAGGGGCATAGCAAGTAAACAGCGGCAGTACACAGTCAGGTTCCATCGGGACGTTTGGCTTCAGTGCGCGCAAGAATTGCGTGCCTGGCCGGATCCGGTGCGTGTCAATATAGACCGAATGCTGGCGTTGTTTGCCTTCAGCTAGCCCTGGATGCGGACAACGTTGAAGAGAAATCGAAGAGCGAGCTTTCATCGTTAGACGACAGAAAGCAAGCGAGGAAGAGGATAATCGTGGCGGGACAAAAAATCCGCATTAGGCTAAAAGCCTACGATCATGAGGCAATTGACGTCTCGGCAAAAAAGATTGTCGAGACCGTCACCCGCACCGGCGCCCGCGTGGTTGGGCCTGTGCCGCTGCCGACTGAAAAGAACGTCTATGCCGTTATCGGTTCTCCACACAAGTACACCGATTCGCGTGAACACTTTGAAATGCGCACACACAAGCGCTTGATCGACATTCTCGACCCGACGCCTAAGACCGTTGACGCATTGATGCGCATCGATCTTCCGGCCAGCGTTGATGTCAACATCCAGTAATCGCGAAGCGAACACTATATAAAACTGTCTAAAACTGTCAGTGGAGAACAAATAATGAGCGAAAAAGAGATCAAGGGCATTCTGGGCACCAAGCTCGGCATGACTCAGGTCTTTGACGAGAACAACCGGGTCGTCCCGGTTACCGTCGTCGAAGCTGGTCCTTGCGTGGTTACCCAGATCCGCACAAAAGAAAAAGACGGCTATTCGGCCATCCAGATTGCGTACGGCGAAATCGACCCCCGCAAAACTGCGAAACCACAGGCTGGCCACTTTAAGAAGGCCGGTGTCACCCCGCGCCGTCACGTAGCTGAAATCCGTATGGATGACACTTCGTCCTACGAGGTCGGTCAAGAAGTTACCGTCGACATCTTCGAGGGAGTTAACCTCGTTGACGTCACCGGCATCACTAAAGGCAAGGGCTACGCTGGCGCTATGAAACGCCATGGCTTTGCAGGTCAGGGTGCTGCACACGGTAACCAGGCCGCTCACCGTCGCGTCGGTGGTATCGGTGGTGCCGCAACCCCAGGTCGCGTTTTCAAAGGAAAGCGTATGGCCGGTCGCATGGGTCGTGACCGCGTCACCACTCAAAACCTGAAAATCCAAAAGATTGACGCAGAATCCAACCTGTTGCTCATCAAGGGCGCTATCCCAGGTGTCAACAAGGGCGTCGTCACCGTTAAGACTGCTGTGAAGGGTGGTGCATAAGCATGAGTAACCTCACGCTAGATGTACAGACCGCTGAAGGCTCCACCAACGGTACCGTTGACCTACCAGCAGAAATCTTTGACGTGACCACCTCGGTTGCCACCATGCACCAGGTAGTTACCGCTCAGCTTGCTGCCGGTCGAGCCGGTACCCACAAGGTAAAGACCCGCGGAGAAGTCCGTGGTGGTGGCCGTAAGCCATTCCGTCAAAAGGGAACCGGTCGTGCTCGTCAGGGTTCGATTCGTGCTCCTCACTACACCGGTGGTGGCATTGTGCACGGTCCAGTCCCACGTGACTACGCACAGCGCACCCCTAAGAAGATGATCAAAGCTGCTCTCTTTGGCGCACTATCCGATCGTGCTCGTAACGGTCGTATTCACGTCATTGACGAATTGGTTCCAGGTCAAGAGCCTTCCACCAAGAAGGCCAAGGCATTCCTGGAGCGCGTTTCATCCAACAAGAAGATCTTGCTGGTAATCAACCGCGAAGATTTGAACGCTCAGCGCAGCGCCAACAACTTGCCGAACGTTCATATCTTGGACTCCGGCCAGCTCAACACGTATGACGTTTTGAACGCTGATGACGTTGTCTTCTCGGCCGCAGCCCTGCATACCTTCATCAACCGCGGCGCAGAAGCAGCCGTTGCAGGGGAGGAAAACTAACATGGCTAAAATCGTAAACCCACGCGATATCATCATCGCACCGGTTGTTTCCGAGAAGTCCTATGGCCTTATGGAGCAGAACACCTACACGTTCTACGTCGCCAAGGACTCCAATAAGAACCAGATCAAGAATGCCGTTGAAGAAATCTTCGGCGTGCAGGTCGCATCCGTCAACACTCTGAACCGTGAGGGCAAGCGCAAGCGTACTCGCACCGGTTTCGGGCGTCGGAAGGCAACCAAGCGCGCCTACGTAACTCTTCGCGAGGGCAGCGACTCCATCGATATCTTCGGCGCTAACGCCTAAGACTTCGGAAGGTAAGGAAGAATTATGGCTATTCGTAAATACAAGCCGACAACTCCGGGTCGCCGCGCGAGCTCCGTTTCCGAATTCGAGGAACTGACCCGTTCCACCCCGGAAAAGTCACTGTTGCGTCCACTGCACAAAACCGGTGGTCGTAACGTACACGGACACATCACCGCTCGGCACATTGGTGGCGGTCACAAGCGCCGCTACCGTCTGATCGACTTCCGTCGCAACGACAAAGATGGCATCCAGGCCAAGGTTGCGCACATTGAGTACGATCCAAACCGCACCGCGAACATCGCGTTGTTGCACTACGCCGACGGTGAAAAGCGCTACATCATCGCCCCTAAAGGCTTGAAGCAGCACACCATCGTTGAATCCGGCCCTGACGCCGACATCAAGGTAGGTAACAACCTACCTTTGCGGAACATTCCAACCGGTACCACGATTCACGCAGTTGAACTGAAGCCAGGTGCGGGCGCCAAACTTGCACGCTCCGCTGGTTCCTCCATTCAGTTGCTGGGTAAGGAAGGCAAGTACGCCATCCTCCGTATGCCGTCTTCGGAAATTCGTCGCGTGGATATCCGCTGTCGCGCTACTGTCGGTACCGTAGGCAACGCTGATCAGATGAACATCCGTTGGGGTAAAGCTGGACGTATGCGCTGGAAAGGCGTTCGTCCAACCGTTCGTGGTGTCGTGATGAACCCGATCGACCACCCACACGGTGGTGGTGAAGGTAAGTCTTCCGGTGGTCGTCACCCTGTGTCCCCATGGGGCAAGAAGGAAGGTCGCACCCGCAACCCGAACCGCTATTCCAACAACATGATCGTGCGCCGTCGTCGCCCGAACAAGAAACGCTAAGAGGAGGTAAAACGATATGCCACGCAGCCTAAAGAAAGGCCCGTTCGTCGATGAGCACCTCCTCAACAAGGTGGACGCTCAGAACGAAAAGGGCACCAAACAGGTAATCAAGACCTGGTCCCGCCGTTCCACCATTTTGCCGGATTTCATCGGACACACCTTCGCGGTGCACGATGGCCGCAAGCACGTTCCCGTCTTCGTAGAAGACTCAATGGTCGGACACAAACTCGGCGAATTTGCACCTACCAAGACCTTCAAGGGTCACGTCAAAGAAGATAAGAAGAGGCGATAAGCGATGAGTGACGTTATCACTAGCGCAACCGCCACTGCTCGGTACGTGCGTGTAACCCCAATGAAGGCACGTCGCGTCATCGACCTGGTGCGCGGAAAGTCAGTATCTGAGGCTCTAGCCATCCTGAAGTACGCACCACAGGCCGCTGCGAAGCCAGTTGCAAAGGTCGTTGCCTCGGCCGCGGCTAACGCAGAAAACAACTTCGGGCTGAATCCTCGCACATTGGTTATCTCCGAGGCATACGCCAACGAAGGACCAACTATGCGTCGTTTCCAACCGCGTGCTCAGGGTCGTGCGTTCATGATCCGCAAGCGCACCAGCCACATCACTGTGGTAGTCGAAAGCCAGGAAGAAGGTGCCAAGTAAATGGGTAACAAGATCCATCCACACGGCCTACGTTTGGGAATTACCGCTAACTGGAATACCCACTGGTTTGCTGAAAAAGACTACGCAGACTACGTGGCCGAAGACATCAAGATCCGTAACTTCTTGTCCAAAGGACTAGACCGCGCGGGTATCGCAGATGTGGTCATCGAACGCACTCGCGATCGCGTTCGCGTCGACATCCACACTGCCCGCCCAGGCATCGTTATTGGCCGCCGTGGTGCAGAAGCCGACCGCATTCGTCGCGAGCTCGAAAAGCTGACCGGCAAGATGGTCGCGCTAAATATTCTTGAAGTTAAGCAGGTCGATGCCAACGCAACCTTGGTTGCCCAGTCGATCGCTGAACAGCTCGTGAACCGCGTTGCTTTCCGTCGTGCTATGCGCAAGGCAATCCAGTCCGCGATGCGTCAGCCTCAGGTCAAGGGCATCAAAGTCATGTGCTCGGGCCGCCTGGCTGGTGCCGACATGTCCCGCGTTGAGCGCTACCACGAAGGCCGTGTTCCCCTGCACACCCTTCGTGCAGAGATTGACTACGGAACCGCCGAAGCCCACACCACCTTTGGCCGCATCGGCATCAAAGTGTGGATCTACAAGGGCGACGTCGTCGGCGGCGTACGGGAATCCGAACTGAACGCACCATCCGAGCGTCGTGGCCGGGGCGATCGTCGTCCTCGCCGTGGTGGCCAACGCCGCCAGCGCGCTCAGCAGAAGAAGGACTAAAGCATGCTTATTCCTAAGCGCGTGAAATTCCGTCGCCAGCACCGCCCAAACCGTAGCGGTGTCTCGAAGGGCGGAAACCGCATCAACTTCGGTGACTACGCAATCCAGGCCCTGGAGCCTGCCTACGTCACCAACCGCCAGATCGAGTCCGCACGTATCGCCATCAACCGCCACGTCAAGCGTGGAGGTAAAGTGTGGATCAACATCTTCCCGGACCGTCCACTGACGCAAAAGCCACTCGGTGTACGTATGGGTTCCGGTAAGGGACCTGTCGAAAAGTGGGTAGCCAACGTTAAGCCGGGCCGCGTACTTTTCGAAATGTCGTACCCGAACGAAGCAGTCGCTATTGAGGCTCTGCGTCGTGCCAGCCAAAAGCTGCCATGCAAGGTCCGCATCATCAAGAAGGAGGACCAGCTCTAATGGCAACCGGTACCCCTGCATCCGAGTTCCGCGAGCTCGACGAAAAAGAGCTCAAGCAGCGTCTGAGCGACGCTAAGGAAGAACTATTCAACCTACGTTTCCAACTGGCAACCGGTCAGCTGACGAACAACCGTCGCATCGGCGTCGTCAAGCGCGACATTGCCCGCGTCTACACCGTGCTTCGGGAACGTGAGTTGGGTATGACCGAAACTCCAGGAGCTGAGGCATAACTATGAGTGAGGCAACTGTGACAGATTCCACCAAGGGCCCTACCCCGAAGAAAGAAAAGGAAAAGGGCGCCCGCAAGGTTCGGATCGGCTACGTCGTATCTGACAAAATGCAAAAGACCATTGTCGTCGAGCTCGAAGACCGTAAGCAGCACGCGCTGTACGGCAAGATTATGCGCTCGAACAGCAAGGTTAAGGCTCACGACGAAGACGAGATCGCCGGCATTGGTGACCGCGTCCGCATCGTCGAGACCCGTCCGCTGTCGAAAGACAAGCACTACCGTCTCGCAGAGATCGTCGAAAAGGCTAAGTAGTCCAACAACGGACAGAACTTATACCTGTCGACGGCGACACTCGTTTGAGACGCCTGGTCGTTAGCTAACTTACGACCTACCCGAATGCCCCGCATTGGCTTGCCTTTGCGGGGTCTTTCTGTAACTTAGGGCATCCATATCATGATAGGCTAATCTGAGTTGACTTCAGCCGATTTCAACGAAACACGACGAAAGGCGAATGGATGTTCCGCCGTTTTAGCATCAAAACCGCAGTAACCGCGAGCCTGGCCGGCGTTGCATTGCTCGCCGCAGGATGCTCGAACTCGCAAGACTCTGCCGACAGCGCAGATAGCTCTGACGAAAAGATGGAGGCCACTTCGGAAGAACGAATTGCGGCAGTCGGCCTGGGCGATGCCGATACGGTCCTGGCTCTCGGCGAGACCCCAGTCGCGATTGCCCCGTGGGCAGGCTCCAACGATGGGGTAGGACCGTGGTCGGAAGATCTATTGGGTGACGCTGAGCCTACCCTGATCCGCGATACTTCCGCCGGCTTCGATCAACAGCACATCGAGGCGATAGCGGCAACTGACCCCACGAAGATCATCGCGGTCAACCACTCAATTGATGACGAAACCAAGAAGAGATTCGAAACCATTGCGCCGACCACGCTGCACTCCGCAGAAGATAGCGATTGGCAAATTCCGTGGGAAAAGCAAGTAGAAACCATCGCCAAGGCATTGGACAAAGAAGACGAAGGCCAAAAGCTTATCGACGAGACGAATGCTGCCTTCGAGAACTTCCGGGAGGACCACCCAGAACTGCAGGGCAAAACCGCGGCCATCGCATTGCCATCCGACAACCAGCTGAGCCTGTACACCTCTGGTGATGGTCGTGGGCAATTCATCGAAGACCTTGGCTTTGTCATTCCGGAGGAGCTGCAAGAAACCGACGGCGAATTCTACCGGACCATCGCGGCTGAAAATTTCAGCGAATATAACCAGGTCGACTACCTGTTCATCGTGGACTGGGAAGGTGCAGCCGACAAGATTAAGTCCCTGGAGGCATTCCAAAACATCGATGCCGTGAAAAACGGCAACGTCTTTTACTTCGATGACCTCACCGGGACCGCCATGTCCTTGCCGAACCCTCGCACCATCCCATATTCCATCAGTAAATTCACTGAGAAGCTCACTGAAAAGCCCAGTGATAGCACGAAATAGACTCGCGCTAGCGAGGCTTTCGGGGGTCCAACGGGCACACGGACGGTGTGCCCGTGACGGGGTCGGGGACCACCATTGCCGCTAAACCGTAGACGTCTTCGACCAATTGGGCGTCTAATACTTCACTGGGGGCCCCGGTGGTCACGATCTCGCCTTTTTTCATCACGATCAAATGATCGGCATACCGTGCTGCTTGATTTAAATCGTGCAATACCGCGACGATAGTTTTTCCTCTTTCGTGGAAATCGCGCATGAGCTCCATCAATTCGTACTGGTGCGCAATATCCAGAAACGTAGTTGGCTCGTCCAGCAACATGATCGGAGTTTGCTGTGCCAACAACATGGCAATCCACACGCGCTGGCGCTGCCCACCCGATAATTCAGCTACCAATTTCCCTGAAATATCTTCCAAACGAGTAGCGGCCAGTGCCTCAGCGACAGCCTGCTCATCCTGCTTGCTCCACTGGTGAAACAGGCTCTGATAAGGAGCACGCCCACGCGCAATCAAATCAGCCACCCGAATTCCATCTGGCGAACTAGAAGACTGCGGCAATAGCCCCAACTGTCGCGCGACCTGTTTAGCGGGCAAGCTGGCGATGGCTTTGCCATCAAGAAGCACCTCACCTTGCGATGGGGTGAGTACCCGCGAAAATGCGCGCAGCAAGGTTGATTTACCACAACCATTCGGGCCGATGATTGCGGTGAAGGAATTATCCGGGATATCGACGTTGATATCGCGGGAAATGGTGGCGGTGTCATAACCGACGGTGGCATTGACGACGCGGAGACGTGGAGCAGTAGAGTTCATCGTTATTGCTTCTCAGAGTGGGGGAGTATGTGTGGGGGAGTTCGCGTGGGTTAGTGAGTGGACAGCAAGGTGTGAGCCGAGGTGGATCCTTCTTTGTCAGCCGGTGCCGTAATGTCGCTTAGATTCGCGTATCAGTAGCCACAACATGTACATGCCGCCGATGACGACGGTGATCAAGCCGACCGGAATTTGCCGGTAGAACGTGGCAATAATCAACGACAATACGTGCGCTCCGGTTAACAACACCGCGCCCATAGCGGCGGCGCCGAGGAGAGAAACCCCAGCGGTGTGCATTAATCGGCGCGCGATTTGCGGTGCGACCAATGCAATAAACGAAATTGGTCCGGCAGCTGCTGTCACGAGCGCAGTGGTAGCAACCCCCACCACGATTAGCAGCAGGCGCGCACGGTTGACTTCGAAGCCTTGCGTCGTCGCGGCGTCGTCGCCAAGCTCTAAGTGCCGTAGCGGACGCGACAGTATTGCAGCACCGATGATGACGATTACGCCGAGCACCAGCGTGGGCAGCAGACCTTGCCAGGTCACTTTCGTGATGGATCCGGCTGCCCAAAAACCAACCTGCATGCCTTCTTCCACATCGGCGCGGGTGATGAGATACGAATTCAACGATGTCAACATGGCGGAGATGCCAATGCCGACGATGATCAACCGGAACCCCTGTACGCCTTTACGCCACGCCAAGACGTAGACCGCTAAGGCGGTGATGATGCCACCGATAATGGAGGCGGCGGCGATCGACCAAAAACTACTCGTGCCGATCACCAGCATCGTGATGACGACGGCGGTATAAGCACCCGCATCGAAGCCGATGATGTCCGGCGAGCCGAGCGGATTGCGGGTCAGTGATTGGAAAATTGCCCCGCCGATGCCAAGTAACGCACCGAAGGCGACGGCGGCTACGGCGATGGGTAAGCGCCATTCGCGCACGATGGTGGTATCGAAACCATCTCCGCCGCTGAACAAGGCGGTTATCACTTCGCCCAAATCCAGTGGATATTCGCCGAGAGTGATGGCCGCGATCGCTCCGATCACAGCTAGGGCGAACAAGCCCAGCGCGGTCAGTAGCAGGCGGGTAGGGAAGTGCAGTGAGACCCACCTGGTGCGCACGACGAGTTTGCGGTAGCCAGGGTCCACCGACGCAGGTGCTTGTGTGTCCTGAGACTGTGTACTCATAGTCCACTCGCTTTCCGACGGCGTACCAGCATGATCAGCACTGGTGCGCCGACCACTGCAGTGATGATGCCGACTTCAATTTCTCCAGGACGCGCGATGATGCGGCCGATGACGTCGGAAGCCAACACCAGCACGGGTGCTGCCAGCGCTGAATAAATAATGATCCAGCGCTGATCCGGGCCGACTATCCACCGTACGACGTGGGGAACCATCAGACCGACGAAAGCCAGACCGCCCGTCAGTGCGGTGGCACCACCTGCCAGCAGCGTGACTGCAATGATGCCCAGCACGCGGGTACGCACGACTTTGGTGCCAAGTGAAGCAGCGAGGTCGTCGCCAAGCGCAATCGAATTCAGTGACGACGAAATCGCCAGCGCGAGAACCAAACCTGCCGCGAGGAATGGTGCGACGAGAGCGGTATCAGAGAGGTCAGCGCGGGCAACAGACCCCAAGCTCCAGTTGCGGATGGCTTGGAAAGTGTCGGGGTCGATCAGGGTAAGAAACTGTGTGATTCCAGAAAGCACCGCCGCCAAAGCCACACCGGCTAGCACCAACGTCGCGGGGTTTGCCTTGCCGCTCGCGCCTAACGATGCGCCAGAGCCAATGAAATAAACCACCACGGTGGTGATCGCTGCGCCCAGGAAGGCGAACCAGATATACCCGCTGATGCTGGTCAATCCGAAAAACCCGACGCCTAAGGTGACCGCGAATCCGGCGCCGGCATTGACTCCGAGGATGCCGGGATCGGCCAGTGGGTTGCGTGTTAACGCCTGGATGAGAGCACCCGCCACGCCGAAGGCCGCGCCGGTCGCGATCGCCACGACGGTGCGGGGGATGCGCAGGGTCCAGACAATGATGGCGGCTTCGGAGTTATCGCGGGCGAGCAGGCCATTCCAGACTTCACCCCAGGGCAAAGGGTTAGCGCCGAGGGCGATGCTGAAGCAGATCATCACCACGATGGCGGCGAGTATCGCCAGCATGCCCAGCGTACGGCGGGCAAAAAGTGCAGGTGCCTGCATGAACCATCCTTCGTTTTTAGCAGGCCGGAGAGTTTTTGACCGTCGAGACCTGCCACCGAAATGCTTTCAACTTGGACAGCCTACCCTCTCAGGAGTGGATTAGCCATGCCTAGGCTATTTGTTTGATTTAGATATGCGTTATCGCGCATCGATTGCGCAAATTATCCCGGACGCGACCACCGGCACGGCCGCAGCTACAAGTCGCGAACTGAGTTGAACAATCATCCCAGGCTGTGGTTGAATGGCAGGGTTGCCGATGCAGGTCGGCGGATTTGTGATGCGTTTCCGAATCGCAACCGCCGAGACCCTTCGACCGTCACTGACTTTTTCTGTGGTGTGTTCGTCGACAAGCATCAGGTAGCTGCAAGAACAAGACCGAGTGCGATCAGGACGGAAATCTTTTCGCACATTAATCCAGGTCAGGAGACCAACTGTGATTCAACAAGAATCGCGCCTGAAGGTCGCCGACAACTCCGGTGCACGAGAAATTCTCGTCATCCGGGCCCTCGGCGGATCCGTGCGACGCTTCGCAGGCATTGGTGACATCGTTGTCGCTACTGTCAAAGAAGCAGTCCCAGGCGGAAACGTGAAAGAAGGTGACGTCGTTCGCGCCGTCATCGTTCGCGCAAAGAAGGAAACCCGTCGTGCGGACGGTTCCTACATTGCTTTCGACGAAAACGCTGCTGTCATTCTTCGTTCCAACGATAATGACCCACGCGGTACCCGTATCTTCGGGCCTGTCGCTCGTGAGCTGCGTGAGAAGAAGTTCATGAAGATTGTTTCTCTCGCACCGGAGGTGATCTAGGTGAAGGTACATAAGGGCGATATGGTCCAGGTCATTTCGGGCCCAGATAAGGGCGCGCAAGGCAAGGTCATTGAGGCATACCCAAAGACCAACAAGGTTTTGGTTGAGGGCGTCAACCGCATCAAGAAGCACGTTGCGAACTCTGCGCCGGAGCGCGGCGCCGAGTCTGGCGGAATCGTTACCCAGGAAGCACCAATCCACGTCTCGAACGTCGCGGTGCTCGATTCTGACGGTAACCCAACTCGCGTTGGCTACCGCTTTGACGAGAACGGCAAGAAAGTCCGCATTGCTCGTCGCAACGGGAAGGATATTTAAGGCATGAGCGACAACTACACTCCACGTCTGAAAACCCGTTACCGCGACGAAATCAAGAACAAGCTGAATGACGAATTCTCTTACGAGAACGTCATGGAGATCCCCGGTGTTGTCAAAGTTGTTGTCAACATGGGTGTTGGCGACGCTGCTCGCGACTCCAAGCTGATCAACGGTGCGGTTGAGGACCTTACTCTGATCACCGGTCAGAAGCCACAGCTGCGTCGCGCTAAGAAGTCCATCGCGAACTTCAAGCTGCGCGAAGGTATGCCAATTGGCGTGCGCGTCACCATGCGTGGCGACCGCATGTGGGAGTTCTTGGACCGTTTGTTGACTATCGCGCTGCCACGTATTCGTGACTTCCGCGGCTTGTCCGATCAGCAGTTCGATGGCCACGGAAACTACACCTTCGGTCTGTCTGAGCAGACTATGTTCTACGAGATCGACATCGACAAGGTTGATCGTCCACGTGGTATGGATATCACCGTTGTTACCAGCGCTACCAACGACGATGAAGGTCGCGCACTACTTCGTGAGCTGGGATTCCCATTCAAGTAGTAGGCTACTGCGTTATTGTCCTGTGTACGGGGCAAATAGCTGGTCATCAATGATCAAATCCTTCTGTGCTTGTCGCGCAGAAGGATTTTTTGTTAAGCCCTGCGTCAGTTCAGAGGGGCGTTGCAACACTTTCCCTTAAGAAGGTGTTGTTGTGCCTGGAGTTGTTGGCCCGTACCACTCATTGTCTGAATCGGATCGTCGTGGCCTGGTCGCCATGGTTGACAGTGGGCATAGCGTTCGTCCGGCTGCTGGTGAGCTTGGCTGTCATTACGTGCATGCTCTGAATTTTTGCCATGCCCATGGATTGCCAGTTGTGTATAAAGCCAAACGAGCTGATCGTAGCGGTAACCAAGCTTGTCAACTTGTAGAGCTAATCCAATACGGACTTTCGGTACACCAAGCCGCCTGTAGGTGCGGGATGCATCTAACCGCTGCCTATGCCATTGCTATAGAAGCTGGGTGCCATATCCGTCTAACCCGGTATGTCCGGAAAGCCCGCCAGACACAGTTGAGGGTGGAATACCTACGTCTTCGCCTGGCGAGTCTGCCTGTTGGTGATGCCGGTGTTCCAGTAGAAATTCATCGTCGAGCGTGTTTAGCTTTCGAAAAAGGACTCATCAAATCCAATAGGCCACGAGAAGAGTTCATACCCGTCGGTGAGGACGCCACCACGTATAAAAGACTCATGAAAGCGCTGCGTCAACGCCATGATGTCGTCGAATCTGGACGTCTTCGTTCTCCTGCCTTGCCTAGCGGGGTGGATCCGTATAAACGCATCAGTAATCGCTATATCTGCTTTGAAGAACGCGTTCTTATCGCCGATCTTCTTCGTGAGCATGTGCCGTTGCGTGTGATCGGACGCTGTTTAGGGCGAAGTGCCTCGTCAATTCAGCGTGAAGTACGCAGAAACCACAGTGCTGAAGACCCGTATCGTGCAGAAACAGTCCAGTTAAAAGCTTGTGCGCGTAGGCTGTGGCCGAAAATACCGAAACTGTTGGCTGACAAAAAGTTATGGGACTATGTATGCGCACAATTGCGGGCACAATGGTCACCTGAGGAGATTTCCAATCGCCTGCCTATCGGAGGGTGTCAGGAATTTTGTGTGTGAGGCTTTGATCTGAAGGAGTTTCACCGATAATGACTACTGTGTCACCGAAGAAAGGCCATGACCCGACAAGGGGCAACCAAATCAGCGAGAAGCTGATGGAAAAACCTTAAGCTGGCTAGCTTGATCGGCGAGCTGTCGAGTTCTGCTGATGATGCAAGTGACCTGGTAAAAGGTTTGTTGCAGGCATCGATCAACACTAGTCTGCAGCCGGAGATGGATACGCATTTGGGATACGGCCATGCCGAGGGGTCGTGTCGGCACGTTTGCTCCAACGATGGTGCCCAAAGGCTCCCATCGGCTCACAGAACTCGACGACATGATTATCTCTTTTTACGCCGGGGGATGACCGTGCGCGATATTTGCCACCATCTTTCCACCACCCTTGGTGTGGATATGAGCCCGGATACGATCAGCACGATTACCGATGAGGTCATGGTGTGGCAAAACCGCCAATTAGACGAGTTCTCCCCCGTGATCTTCCTCGACGCGCTCCGCGTGAAAATCCGCGATGGCCACCGTGTGGTCAATAAGGCCTGCCGGAAGCTGTGGAGGCAACCTGGCTGAATTCCATGGTGCAGACTGTATTGTGCACCTGATTCGAGTTGTTAAACGGTGGGTGTTGTATCAAGACCGCAAACCGTCTCTGGCATGCTACGCGATATCTACACAGCTGCAAATGAGGACACGGCCCGTGCCAGGCTGGATGCTTTTAAGGCCAGTGAACTGGGTCGTAAATACCCGCAATCGGTGAAAGTCTGGTGTGATGCTTGGGACCGGTTGGTACTGTTTCTGCAGTTCCCGCCGGCGGCACGGCGGGTGCTCTACACCACGAACTCGATCGAATCGCTCAATGCTTAGGCTGCGTAAAGTCACTCGTAACAGGGGGGCAATTCCCAACGATACTGACGCATCCCCAAGAATAGTGCGGAACGGAGATTGGATCATGCACATCCTCGGAAAGAACATCCCCCAGATGTGGATACTTTGGGATGGCGCGCGCGAGGCGTTCCGTGAAGATAGCGTGAGCAACAACCGCCACGGGCTGGCGGGCGCCCACCCATGATGCAGCACCTTCCGCGATGCCGAATTCGTGGGATTGAGCTTCCTCCCACGTATCGATATCCGAGGCGGGAACCACCTTCACTGCCACGCGTTGTACGGCAAAATCATGCGCTCCGATTCGTGCGTGAAGGATCACGATGAGAACGAGACCGCCGGTGTCGGCGACCGCGATCGCATCGAGGAGACCCGTCCGCTGTCCAAGGACAAGCGCTTTCGTCTCGTTGAGATCATCGAGAGGCGCGCTAGTTTTCTCTAGGATTTCCGGTACTTGCCGGTGTGTGGATTTTAGTTGGCCCTGGTGAGGCGGAAATCCGCAGTATAGACCGGCTAGGCAATCGCCTATAGCGGGTCTTAGTGTTATCCATACCCTTCCCATTCGGCTATTGTTAGGTTAAGCTAAGATTATTCAAGCTTGCTGTACTTGTGTCATTACTTCGCTCAAGTCGGTACGAAACCAGATTTTCCGCATTACGAGATAAGGAGCGCGTGTTGTCTAGCAACCCGTTTGATGACGAACAGGGCAGCTTTTTTGCCCTGATCAACGACAAGGGAGAGTACTCGTTATGGCCCAGTTTCGCCGCTGTGCCTGAGGGCTGGACGGTGGCACTCGGAGATCTCTCCCGTGGTGTAGACGGTGGGGTATCGAGGGACGAGGCGATGGAGTTCATCGATCGCGAGTGGACGACTTTGCAACCGGTAGGAAAGCCTCACGAATAAGTGAGTGTTGTACTTCCTAGCGCCACTCCTCGTCGGTCGATTGCCGAAATAGGTCGGTTGCTTCGTTGCACCGCTATGCCTGCAGTAAGTGCGATGCTGTTCACTTTCGCTGGCGCTTTGCTCTCTCTGGTTCCCATCTATTTGTTGGCCAGCGTCATCGATGCGGTAGCAGCCGGTGACGGGAAGTCTGGCGTGCTGAAGGTGATCGTGTGGGCTATCGCGGCATGCGTTGGTACTGCGGTAGTCGCTGGCCTTGCGGAGGCACTGACAGGCGTGACTATTGCCCGGCTGGTGGCCAAGTTGCGCGAGCGTGCCGTCGCTGCAGTGCTGAATCTTCCGCCCACGACGGTAGAATCCCTGGGACGGGGAGAAGTGTTGGGACGAGTTGGTGCGGATGTTGCCGCGCTAGTGAGCAGTGCACGCAAATCAGTTCCATCAACCCTGAGTGCGCTGGTGATGGTCGTGGTGGCCAGCGCAGGAATCGGCGGGTTGGATTGGCGCCTCGCATTAGCGGGGCTGTGCGGGATTCCGTTCTATGCCCTGGGGTTGCGGTGGTATCTCCCTCGTTCTGCCCCTTTGTATCGACGCCAGCGCGAACTGGAAGCCGGTGTTATCGGATCCTTGCAAGGTTCTATGGAAGGGATTCGCTCGGTGCGTTCGCATCGACTGGTGGAAAGCCGTCAAAGTCTTACGAGGCGCTACGCGCAAGCATCGCGAGACGAATCGATCGCTGCATTTCGTGTGTTTTCTGGGCTGGTGGCGCGGGAAAACTTCGCGGAGTTCGTGGGGCTATCGGCTTTGTCGATCGTCGGCTGGTTGCTTTTCCGCGAGGATTTGGTGTCGGTGGGCGAGATCTCTGCTGCGTTGATTCTGTTCCATCGTCAATTCGTGCCAATCGGCACGATTCTGTTCACCTTTGATGAACTGCAGCGTAGCGGAGCAGCCCTGGGTCGTATCGTGGGACTTATTCATTCCGTGGGTGCGCATACTCCACAGCCGATTGAAAGCCACTCCACGCTTCGGGAATTCCCATCTGTGGAGGTAGATGGACTGAATTATCAGTACGAGAACGGGCCGAAGATCTTGCATGACCTCTCGTTCCAGATTCCTGCGGGGCGCTCGGTATGCGTGGTTGGTGGATCGGGAGCAGGTAAGTCTACAGTGGCGGGAATTGTCTCTGGAACCCTCGAGATTACAGAGCCGGGTGTGATCACCATTGATGGTCGCGATGTGGTGGAGATGAGCGCACGAGAAAGAAGCTCGCTATTTTGCGTTGCCTCCCAGGAGAACTACGTCTTTGCGATGAGTCTGCGCGATAACCTCCTGCTGGCGGCCGAAAGTGCCAGCGATGCAGAAATATGGGATGCGCTGCGCCGAATTGGTGCTGAAGATTGGTGCACGTCCCTGTCCCATGGTAGTAAGCACGGCCTGGACACGATGTTGGGCGAAGGAGGCCTGCATGTAGATGCGGTGGCGGCCCAACGTCTGGCGCTGGCCAGGGTGGCATTATCGCGGGCTGGCGTCGTCATTCTTGACGAATCAACGGCTGAAGACGACGGTTACTTCGAGGAAACGCAGCAACCCAATGAGGCCTTTTCGATGTCCTTGGAAAATGCTGCGCGTGCGGCGATCCGCGGACGGACGGCGATGGTGATTGCCCACCGGCTCAGCCAGGCGACTACCGCGGATAGCGTGGTGGTGATGGAGCGCGGGCGCGTGGTGGAAACGGGCTCGCACAAGGAGCTTGCAGCTAGTGGTGGAACGTACGCCGACATGTGGACTGCGTGGAATGAATAGGGGTGGCAGGCGGGTGTCAAACAACAAGGTGGTGAGCCTGCGAGGGCTGGTCAGAAAAAATTCTCGTGCTATGGCTCTGAGCGGCTTGTTGCTGAGCATCTACCATGTGGCAGAAGCCATGATTGCGGTGTTGATGGGGTGGTTGGCGCACAGTCTTATCGCAAGCGACAACGTGTGGCATCTGGTGGGCGGAATCACTGCCTTAGGCGCCACTCTGGCCACGGTGTCTTTGAGCTGGCAGACCGGATTCCGGATCCTGCAGGCTACATCTGCTCGGAACGTATGTGAACTGCGGGCAGGTATCACCTCGCAGGTGGTAAGTCATGGTGGGCAGCCCGATGATGTGGACAGTCTGCCTCGCCAAGAATTGCCCACGGTGGTGGGCGAAGATGTGGTGCAGGCGGTAGACATCATCGAAGTGGTTCCAGTGGGGATCAGTGCGCTGGTGGGCGCCATTTTCTGCACGATCGTTTTGGCGCTGATTGATCTGCCGTTGGGTGTGGTGGTGCTGGTGCTCAGCTCGGTGGTGCTGATGGTTCTGCATAAGCTGTCGAAGATCATTGAACGGCGCGCGGAGCGGCAACAAATTTTGCTCGCGCGAGTGACCGCGCGCATGACGGACATTTTGCAAGGATTGCCAGTGATCGCTGGAGTGGCTGGTGCACATCCTGCCTACCGAGGATATGCACGGAAATCGGAACTGGCGTGCGCAGACGCTCGAAAGCTTGCGTGGGTCAGTGGAGGTTATGAAGCCTTAGCGATGGGCAGCAATGTGCTGTTGCTGAGCTCGGTGGGCCTGTATGCGGGCTATCGGGCTATTTCTGGCGATGTGACTTTGGGGGAGTTGGTCACCGTGGTGGCATTGTCGCAATTTATCGCGGAGCCGATGCGACAGTGCAGCAGAATGCCGCGCTTTATTGGGCTGGCGAGGGCTTCCGTTCGGAGGTTGCAGCGCGTGGCGGAAGCCCAGCAGCTCCGTGAGGGGCTGAGCGTGCCACCTGCTCAGGTCGGCACACCTGCTATTTCCACGTGCGGTGGAAACGGCGATGTTGCGGAGTTAGACCAGGCTTCAGTGAAGTTCGTCGAAGAGCGTCTGACGGTGGTGCACTGTTCAGCCACATGGGCGGATGCTCTGGTGGACGCGTTAGTCGCGGGGGAGTCTATGAAAGTCGGCACCCCAACTGATCCGCAGACGCAGCATCTTTGGATCCGTGGGCGAGACATCCGCGAGATCTCGGTAGGCGACGTGCGTTCCGCTGTACTGGCCGAACCCAGGCGGCCTGCCTTGTTTGGCGACACCGTGGGGCAGGCTGTACGGCGGAGCTCCGGAGAAGGCGGGATGGTAGATGCTGCGGAAATCCTCAGCGCATTGGGGCTCGATGAACTTGCGCCGGGAGGTGCTCATGCTGCCGGGGTATTGGATTACGAGCTGACCGAAGGCGCCCGCAATCTCTCCGGTGGCCAGCGGCAAAGGCTTGGCCTAGCGCGAGCGCTCTTGGTTGATCCGGAGATGTTGGTGATGGTTGATCCGGTCTCGTCAGTGGATTCAATTTCCGGCATGAAAGTGGCTCGTGCGGTGCGAGACATTCGCCGCGGGCGTACCACGGTGGTCCTGTGTGCGGGAAGAGCCTTCCAATCAGTGGCTGAGGAAGTAGTTGATGTGAAGCTCTTAGCGGGGAGTTTGCGGACGAGGGGTGATTAATTCTCGGCAGGGGGTTGCCAGGCAGTTAGATTTAGGTTAGTCTAACCTATGTATTGCCTGCCTTAAGAAGTTGGTTGGCGTATCCTACAGAGAAGCCACAGTGACTATCATTGATCGACAAGCTCACACAACCGCCGAGCGCAGCACCCAAGAAAATTCCGTCCGCGACCTAGTGGGAATCGGAATCGGCCCCGGAAACCTCGGGCTCGCAGTAGCTATCGAAGAGCAAGCCCCATATCTCGATGCCCTCTTTGTGGAAGCCCGCCCGGAATTCAACTGGCACCCAGGTATGCTCCTCGATGGGTCCAACATGCAGATCAGCTTCCTTAAAGACCTGGTCACAGTCCGCAATCCGCAAAGCCGCTTCAGCTTCATTAACTATTTGCATCACAGCGGCCGCTTGGTTGATTTCATTAACCGCCAAACCTTCACTCCGGAACGCGTGGAATTCGCTGACTACCTCCGATGGATCGCGGATCATATCACCGTGGACACGCAGTACAACACCACCGTGACTTCCATCGAGATGCTTCCAGAACAGGCCGCAGACGGAGCTCGTTTTGTAGTGCACATCCGCAGGAAGTTAGGAAACGGTGAATCCGAAGGACAGCATGCTCAGCGGGCGGAGTCCATTCGTTGCCGCAATGTGGTGGTTGCCTGTGGCCTGGAAGCCAAGATGCCCGCGTGGGCAGAGGACAGCTCCTTGGATACCTCGCGCATCTTCCACAACATCGATTTGCTCCCACGTACCAAGAAATTGCTGAACAGTGGATGGGATATTCGCCGTGCACTAGTGATTGGCGCGGGCCAGTCCGCAGCCGAGGCTATCCGGTTCTTCCACGATTGCCCGCATATCGATACCATCACGGGCAGCCTGAACAGCTATGGCTTTATCCTCGCCGATGACAGCCCCTTCGCTAATCGGGTTTTCGACCCGGATGCCGTTGATGACTTTTTCTACGCGCCTGATACGATCCGCAATGAGTTGTTGATCCGCCATCGGTACACCAATTACGCTTGTGTGGAATCTGAGCTTCTCAATGAGCTGCACGATCGTCAGTATCGGGAAAGCGTCACTGGGCGCAAGCGGCTCGATATTCGCCGGACCACGGAAGTGCTCAGTGCGCGTAATTGTTCCGACGGCAGCGTTGACGTGGACATTCGCCACCGCGTAACCGGAGATGTGGTGACCGAAAACTTTGACGTGGTGGTGTGCGCCACGGGCTTTAGTTCTCGTGGTCTTACGGGGATTCACACCGATAATCACGGAGGTGACGATTTCACCGTCACCAGAGATTATGGCGCCGTGCTTAACGGGCAGCGAGTGTCTGGATTGTTCGTGCAGGGAGCTACCGAGGCTACGCATGGACTAGGTTCCACCTTGCTCTCCAACATCGCGACGCGCTCCGGGGAACTGGTGGTGGCCATTACGGGGCAGCAGCGCACACATCGTGTACACGCGGATGAAAATCTCTGCTCGGAGGATCATCAGGATTCTTCGCATCTGATCGCGGGCTGATTTTCCTGAATTGTGCTCCGTTCGACATTGACTGACACCTAACTCGACGTTGGCTGACATCTAGCTCGGTGTTCGCAATCCGCGTCTGATTTCCTATTTTCCTAATCACCGAAAGGCTCTTAGTGCCCACTCGATCGTCTGCTCACACCCCGAATTCCTCTGGCGATACTCTCGCTTCTCCAGATGGTGGCTCCGCCATCTGCAATGGCCACAGTGAACTAGATCGGATCGCCCAACAGCGCATTTGGAATGACACGGATCAGGACCGCGATCGCCCTGACCTGATCAGCTTGCTCCTGCAACATACGCAGGAGGCCCCGGATGCGCCTGCAGTGGTGGATGACCAGCACACACTGACTTATGCGCAACTCGTCGCTCACGCCACATCCGTGGCGCATAGTTTGCAGAAACAGGGTATTGACGCTGGGCAGAGTGTAGGAATCTCGTTGCCACGCAGCGCGGAGATGGTGGTAGGTATCGTTGCCACGTTGCTCGCCGGTGGCAGTTTTGTTCCGTTGGATCCTTCGTGGCCGCAGGCGCGCCGGGAATCCGTCATCCACGATGCCAGCCTGAGCTTTGTGCTCACGCAAGACAATTGCGTGCTTACTGATGACGCACTATTCGACCTCGATGTCACTCGCGAGCTGTTCACCCCGCCAGCCATGGAAAGCGTTGCGTACGTGATTTTTACATCGGGCAGTACCGGCCGCCCAAAGGGCGCGATGATCCGCCACGGCGCGATCGTGGAGCGCTTGCTCTGGCAGCGCGATCAGATCCTGTTCTTCGGCCGTGATGATGCTTCTCTGTTCAAGGCTCCGCTGGCCTTCGACATCTCCATCAACGAAATCTTCCTGCCGCTGGTCTGTGGGGGCCGCGTGGTTGTGGCTGCGCCAGGTGTAGAGCAAGATCCCCAACGTTTGGCCCACCTTATCCATCGAGAGGGCGTGACGTTTGCGTATTTAGTTTCGAGTGTTCTCGACGTCATGCTCAAGCAGGCCGAAGGTACGAATCTGTTAGACAGCTTGCGGCATGTCTGGTGTGGCGGAGAGATGCTCACCCAGGCGCTGTTCCGTCGTTTTCGCCAGCAGCTGGCTATTCCGCTGTACCACGGCTACGGGCCAGCGGAAGCCACCATTGGTGTCTCCCACGTCATCTACCGTGACGATGAGGATCGCCTCAACACGAGCATCGGTGTGGCGAACCCGAATTGTCAGCTGTACGTCCTCGATGAGCAGCTAAGAGTGGTTCCACACCAAGAAATTGGCGAACTCTATGTGGCCGGTTTTCTTCTGGCTAAGGGGTATATCAATGCCCCAGGGCTCACGGCCAGCCGCTTTGTCGCTAACGTGTTTGCGTCGGACGGAACCCGGATGTACCGCACAGGAGACCTGGTGCGCAGGCACAACGACGGCACACTGGAATTCGTGGGGCGAGCCGATAATCAAGTCAAAATCCGTGGCATGCGCTTGGAGTTGGAGGACGTGGAGTCCGCGCTGGTGGGACACCCAGATGTGGAGGTGGCGAGCGTGATTGCCCGGGAGGGGAGACTGCTAGGCTACGTGACTGTGACTGCGGGCCTCGATGGTGCTGCCATCCGTGGTTGGTGTGCCGAAAAACTACCTGAATACATGGTGCCCGCGATTATCACAGTCATGGACGAGTTGCCGCGGACAGCCAACGGGAAGGTCGACCGGAAGGCGTTGCCAGAACCGGATTGGAACTCGCTCACAGACGCTCCGGCCGATGCTGAACGTGATGGGAAAACCGTCGCCCTGATCGCGGAGGCGATGGCTGAAGCATTGGAGGTCAGCGCGCTGGGGGCGGAGACGGACTTCTTCGATATCGGCGGCGATAGCCTGCGGGCCATCACTCTGGTTTCGGCGCTGGGAAGGCGCGGGGTGGAGGTCAGTGTGGGCGATATTTTTTCTGCGCGCACTCCACAGCAATTGGCTCATTGCGCCGAAGAGCGCGAAGCCTTTGTGCACGATCCGGATGATGAGCCAACAGGTGAAGTGCACTCGTTGCCGATTCTGCGCTGGTTTGATGCCATCACCCAACACGTGGACGGGTTCATTCAGTCCGTGGAGTTTTCCGTGCCAGAAGACGTGGACGAGCAACTGGCTGGGCGAATGCTTGGAGAGCTACTGCAAGTCCATCCCGCGCTGCGGGCGCGCGTGCATCAGAATCCGTTGCACTTGGAGATCCCGGAGAAACCTGCCGAGGGTGGGGTGCCTATCCGACCCACGACGGACATCGATGCGCTTTCCTCGTTGCTGGATCCGCCACACGGAGTGGTGGTAGCTACCGGACTAGAGCCTGGCAGACTGCGCCTGGTGGTGCATCACCTGGTGGTTGACGGCGTGTCCTGGAATATTATCGGCGAAGACCTCGCTGCAGCGTATCGCGGGGAACAGCTCGCGCCGGAGCGGACGTCCTTGCGCCGATGGGCGCAGCTGTTGCAGCTTGCCGTTGATACAGGCGAGTTTGTGGAGGACTCCAATAGTTCCCTGCCCCCATTGCCGAGTGCGGATGAACCTCTGCGGGACCCGCAGGTGCCAGCACTTGCAGATATTCCCGAGAATGCGCCCACAGTTCGTGAAGAACGCAGCCTGGTACATGAGGCATCGGTGCAGATCACGGGCGAATTACTGGGGGCGGTACCCCGGGCCTTCCGCACGGGAGCGAATTCCGTATTGCTCACGGCCCTGAGCGTGGCATTAGCGCGTTGGCGCCTGGAAAAACAAACATGGACCCTAGTGGAGATGGAGGGGCACGGCCGCGAAACGCGGTTCGTTCCCGGGGCACAGGGCAGGGAAGCAGACCTCTCACGTACGGTTGGCTGGTTCACTTGCCTGTACCCCATGCTGATCGACCCCACCCGGGCGGTACTGCAAGAAGATTCCGCGGCGGCCGGGGGTAACATTGCGCCGTTGGCGCTGGCTCTCAACGCGGTGAAAGACCAACTCGCTGCCATCCCCGGCAACGGTGTGCCCTACCAGGCCCACACTTGGCTGCACCAGTCTTCGAAGATCCCTCCACAGGCACAGGTGCTATTCAACTACTTGGGGCGTGTTTCCGCAGGTGCACACGATTTCGCTCCCGCTGGCTCTACCGGACAACTCGGCGAGCAACGTGACCCGGACCAGCCGTTGGTCCGCGAGCTGGAGTTCAATGCGATAGCCGAAGACACCGGCGAGGGGTACGTCTTGCGGACTACGATCTCCTGGGCGCGAGGCAGGATCTCCACCGAACGGATCGACGAACTAGTCGCGCACTGGGATAAGGCATTGCGCGAGGTGGCAACGCTTGCCGATCACGGCGTGTTGTCCCTGGGCGACGTTGCCCCCGCTCCCGTGAACACCGCGGACCTGGCGCGAATCACCGCGCAGGGATCCGCAGAGTTGCAGGACGTGCTGCCTCTGACCTCGTTGCAGCATGGCATGTACTTCCATTCGCTGTTCGAGGAATCGGCAAGCTCGTATGTGGAGCAGCAGGTCTTGCGTGTGGAGTGCAACGAGCCATTTGACCGGGAGCGATTTGCTCGTGCTGCGCGTCTTTTGATCCGACGCCACCCCGCACTAAGCGCGCGTCCTTGGGAAACCGACGGCGGCGATGTGGTTGCCGTGATTGATCCGGGGATTGCCGAGCATCTGCAGGTGAACTTCCAGGAAGCGACGGTGCCTGCTGAGTTGGCTGAACCTGAGTTGGCCCGTGCTGGATTGGAGGGGTGGCTCATGCAGCATGCGGAGGAGATTGCCGCTGACGACCTCTCACAGGGGATCTGCTTGCGGCCCCTCGGTGATGCCTTGCCCGAGCCGCTCATGCGATGGACCGTTGTGACCCCGACTAGCGCCGATGGTGAGGTGCATGGCCAGTACATCGCGGTGATCCAGACGGTGCATCACCTGATCGCTGACGGGTGGTCTGTGCCCATCATGTTGCGGGATCTCTTGGAGATCTACCGGGATGATGATGCCCAGATCCCGCGCTATGACCCGCAAGCCGGAATAGCCGGCAGCGTGCGATGGGTGGCGCGCAGAGACAAGGAAGCCGATCTGTCCGTGTGGCGTGAGGAAATGCGCGAGGTGCGCCCCACGGTGCTGTGCCCGAATCCTACGAGTTCGCTCGAGCGCAGGGAATTGCTGGTAGACGATCCGCGGACTATTGATGTGCCCGAGCGCGCTAGGGCAGCAGGTGTGGGCTTGCCGGATGTGGTGCACGCGGCGTGGGGGATGGTCCTTCGCGCCTTGGCGGGTTGCGAACCGGGGGCTGACGTGGTTTTTGCTACCTCAGTCTCTGGCCGTGACATTCCCGTTCCTGGTGTGACAGAGGCTGTGGGCATGCAGCTGAACACCATCCCGGTGATCGCTCCGGGGCAATCTGATCCCACCTTGCCCGTGACCAGTATGTTGCGCGCCATGGTCCATCACAACAATCAGGTCCGCGATGTGCAGCATGTCAGTTTGGCCGATATTGCCCGCGACCTGGGAACCAATGCCAGCGAACTGCTGGATACTCTGATGGTGGTGGAGGTGCCGCTGTCTCCACAAGACTTGGGATGCCCCGGCTCCCCACTGCAGGTCGTCGACGTGCGCAACAATGGCGCGCCGCACTTTCCCTTGTCCATCGTGGTTAACCCTTCCGCCGAGTACCCACTGCGCCTGATCTACGATCCGCTACGAATCACCGAGGTACGTGCCCAGCGCATCGCCCAGATGCTCGCGGCGAGTGTGGATTGTTTGCTGTCTGAATCCGGTGCCGTGGCGACCGTGGGTGAAGTTGCAGAGGCTTTGGGTGCGGTGCCTGGTGTGGAGTCCGGAGCGACGACTAGTGTGGGGTTCGCGGCGGACACGCTTCCTTCTTTGTGGCGACGCAGCTTCGAGCACTTCAGCGACCGGCCCGCCCTGACCAGTATCGGAGAAGACGGCGCTTCGGAGCATTGGACATATCAAGAACTAGATGATGCCGCGCGGCGTATACGCGCTCTACTGGACCAGAAGGTTTCCACCCACACACCAAGAGTAGCCCTGCTCATGGAGCGCGATGCTTGGCAGATCGCGGCCATCCTAGCTACCACGATGTCAGCCGGCACCTACGTTCCCGTGGATCCGCTGTCGCCGCAGGCGCGGGTGGAATTGATCCTGGAGGATTGCCAACCTGATGCCGTGCTGGTGTCTCCCAACGCGGAAAAGATGGTTTCCGAGCTGGTGAGTTGTCCTGTCCTCGTGTTAAGTGAGCAGACGATGAATGGGGAAGCGAAGCCAACTGCGGATCGGTCGGTAAGCGTGGCCCGTGACAATGACATCGCTTACGTGATCTACACCTCCGGCTCCACCGGGCGGCCGAAGGGAGTGGCCGTCACGCACGCCAACGTGACCGCGATGCTGCGCAATGCCCGCAACCACGTGGAGGTTTCGGAGGAGGACGTGTGGTCTATCAGCCACAGTTTTGCTTTCGACTTTGCGGTGTGGGAGATGTGGGCAGCATTGAGTTCCGGAGGGCGTGCCGTGGTAATGCCGTATGCCCTAATGCGCTCGCCTGAAGATGCCGCAGGTGTGCTGAGTGCCGAGGGAGTTTCGATGCTGAGTCAGACTCCCACCGCTTTTGCCGCGTTAGAGCCGCACCTTGGGCAGGACTCTGCGGTGCGCACGGTGATCTTCGGCGGCGAGGCTCTGGAGGCACGTGCGGCGGCGACCTACTGCAGTGCACATTCGAACATTCGGTTTATCAACATGTACGGCATCACGGAGACAACGGTGCACGTCACAGCACATGAATGCTCCGAGAACTCAGGGGAGGCTCGCAGTCCGATCGGCCGTCCGATGGACGGGGTGCGCACCTATGTCTTGGACGCGCGCTTGCAGCCAGTACAGGCTGGAGAGACTGGCATGATTTATGTCGCCGGGCCGCAGGTAACCGCCGGTTATTGGGGGCTTGCTTCTACCACGGCCTCCCGCTTTGTGGCTGATCCTTTCGTTGGTGGTGGCGCGCGGATGTACTGCAGCAATGACATGGCAAAGGTGCTTAACAACGGGCATCTGGATTACGTGGGCCGCGCCGATAGGCAAGTACAGCTGCGCGGTTATCGCGTGGAGCTGGGGGAGATAGAGGGTGCGCTGGAGAAGGTCAGTGGTGTGCGGGAGGCTGCCGTGGTGGTCGTTGATCTGCCTGAGGGGCAGGTGCCGGGTGCGTTGTTGATTGCAGATTCTGGTGCCGATGCCAAGGAGATTACCTCCCGGGCTGCCACAGCGGCCCGAAATGCACTACCTGCTTATATGATTCCGCAGCTATTCGCGGTGAGTACGCAGGTGCCGCAGACCATCAATGGCAAGCGGGATGAGGACGCGATCCTGGATCTTTTGGGAGAGGTTCCTACCGCTCGAAAGATTTCAGGCACTTCGGATCTGGTGGAGGTGATCTCGCGGGCAATCGCTGATGCGCTTTGCTTGGACCGCGCCGAGGTGGAGTCGGACTCGGACTTCTTCCGTTTAGGTGGGGATAGCATTCTTGCCATCCGTGTCACTCATGCGCTGTCGCGCGCTGATCTCAGTGTGACTCCGCGAGACTTCTTCTTGGGACGCACGCCGCGCAAGATCGCCGAGCGGGTTACGACACAGGCAAGCCAGAAGAATATACGGGAAACTGAGCAGAGCCAGGAAGAAGCCTTGCCCAAGAATGAGCACGCGGAGATCTCCGGAACTTTCCCCGTTCCAGCGATGCTACGTCGGCAGATGGAACGAGGAATGAGCGACCGCTTTGTGCAGGCACGCCGCTTGGATTTGGGGCCAGTCGTTGTGGAGGACCTGGAACGGGCCTTGCAGCAGGTTGTGCAGGCACATCCGATGCTTCGTGCAAGCGTGGACACCAGCTCCGCGTTCACACGCTTCGTTGGTCTTGAGGGGGATGGGCCTATGGTTGTGCGGACGCTCGATGTGGATGAATTGATCGATCACATCGATATCGCCGCTGGCTGTAGCGTGGTGCTCGGGTGCGTGGATGGGTATGTTAAAGCCGTTGCCCATCACGCGGTGATCGATAGCGCTAGTTGGATGATTTTGGAAGACGATCTGCGCGATGCGCTCGCAGGGCGCAGGATTCTCCCTGAGCACGAGAGCTACAGGGATCTGTGCCTGCAAGAACTTTATGATGCCCACACAGCAGCAGCTCAGGATGTACAGCACTGGAGTGAACTGGCTGCACTGCCTAGGCCCGTCGAGGGCTCGAACCAGTGGAGTACGGATCACGTGAGCAAGCTCGAAGTGAGCATTGATGGACAGACCGCGCAGGTTCTGCAGAGCGTTGCGCCTGAAGTGATGGGTGTGGACGTCCAAGACCTGGTGACAGGACTGGTGACCGTCGCGGTGGCACGGGCAATGGGCACGGACGCGCGAAGCTGGGCCGTGGACGTAGAAGGCCACGGACGTCCGTCCGATCATTCCTATAGTCGAACCCTTGGGTGGTTCACTACCATCGCGCCGGTGGAGCTCCCGTTGGCTGATCCAGCGGATGCAGCGCGTGCCGCAGCGGAAATGCGCGCGCTCCACGAGGAAGGCGCAGCTCCGGACCGGCGCACCTATCAGGCACTGCGATACACACACCCGCAAGGCCAGCGAACTTTGAGCCACGGTGCACAGATCCTGGTCAACTACCTCGGACGGGGAGAGACCGGTACTGTCATTCACGCGCCGGGCGATGCCACCTGCCAGTGGACGAATTACCTGGTGGAGGCAGATGTTTGGTCTAGTGAGCGTGCTGTGAGCATGGACCTTTCCGTGGCGAATTCAGTGATTCCCGTCCAGCGTTTGCGCAGCGCCATCGGCGAGGTAGCTCGCGAATTGCAGGAGCATGTCAGCCGCGAGCAAACCTCAGGACGCAGCGCTCCGCTGAGTGTGCTCCAGCGTGGAATTTGGTTCCAGTCGCAGGTGGCAGCACCTGGAGCCTACGTCGCACAAACCGTGTTGACGTTTGACCGGAGACTGGATGCCGACGCCGTTGTGGAAGCCTTTCGGGACACAGTGACCATGCATCCAGCCATGGGGGCGGCGTTTCACACTGATGCTTCCGGCCAGCCTATGCAGATTTTGCCATGGAATGGACAAGACATCGATTTTCCCGTCGAGACCATCGATGGGGATCTCGAGGAGATCATGAGCGCTGATCGCAGCTCGGGCATCGATCTTGCATCCGTGCCTCTGGCGAAGGCAACCATCGTCTCTGGCCGAAGTGCCGAACAGCCTGGCGACACGCTGCTTCTCACCTACCACCTGGTTCTGGTCGATGGTTGGTCGCGCGCGGTAATGCTGCAAACTTTCCTCGAGAGGCTGTCGTTGAGGTCCGGACTTGCAAACAGGCAGGGTGCGGGAGAGTTGGCTCCGCGCGGTTGGTCTATTGCCGACGTCCTGCTCGAGTCCGTTGACACTCAAAAAGAACAGGCAGATAGCGACTATTGGGTACATCGTTTGGAGAAGTTGCCTCAACCTACGCTGGTTGCGCCGCAGGCCGCGGAGATCTCCTCAGAGCACCCTGGTAACGAGTTGCCTCTCCAAATGTTTGCTGAGGTCAGCGAGGAGCTGACCGGCGCACTGCAGGAAAAGATCCGGGCGCAGGCTGTGACATTGACCTCCGTGGCCAATTCAGCCGTGGCCGTGGCCTTGGGGGCTATCACAGGGGACTCAGATGTGGTGTTTGGCCAGTCCGTAAGTGGCCGCGATGTCTTGAGTGACCCTGGCATGGCTGATGTGGTGGGAGTGCTGCTCAACACCGTGCCAGTGCGAGTGACAGCTAGGCCTGGCCAGAGCATAGAAGAACTGGTGCAGGATGTTCATCGCCAGCGCATCGAAGACATGGATCACGATTCTGCGGATCTTGGTGCTATCCAGCAGCAGCTGGGTGTGGGCACGCTGTTTGATTCCATGGTTGTGGTGCAGAATTTCCTCGATCCGCAAGCAGCCGCGGAACTTCGGGAACGCCACGGTGTTGTGGAGGAGCGCGCGGAAGATTCCACACACTTCCCTTTGACCTGGGTATTCACCCCGGGGCCGAAGCTGGCCATCAAGCTGGAATTCCGCCACGATGTGATAGATGAGTCCTTAGCACATTCCGTGCTGAAGGCCGCGACCGAAGTCCTGACAGCGTTTGTGGATAAACCAGATATTCCGCTCGCTCAGTTGTTCCAGTTGGCGCCAGCCCACGCGGTGCATTCTGCCTGGCAGTGCTCGACCGCGCAGGTGGCTTCCTGGCAGAAGGCTGAAGGTATTGATCGCACCATCGCGGACGAGCTCTTGGACACTGCCCGACTCTTCCCGGATCGCATCGCGGTAGTGGATGACGCCCAACAGTGGACGTTCGGTGAGCTGATGGCTCGCTGTTCCGACATTGCGGAAAAGATCAAGAATTGCGGCGTGAACAGCGGTGATACTGTCGCAATTGCGGTGGAACGCTCCGCGCATTCGGTGGCGGCTCTGCTGGGAGCCCTGTGGGCGGGGGTGCGCTACGTGCCGCTTGATCTGACGCACCCCGATGGGCGGCTCCGGGTGGTCGTGGAGGACAGCCAGCCCGCAGCCGCGCTGGTGGATTCGGGTTCTCGGGAGCGCATGGAGCGGATCGGTGCGTTTCCTTGCGTTGACGTCACCACTGCCGATTCCTACGCAGCCACCCACACACCTGTGGCCATGCCTGGGGACGTTGCCTACCTGATGTATACCTCTGGATCGACAGGAAAACCCAAGGGCGTGGTGATTACGCATCGAGGGCTGCACAACATGTTGGACAATCACCGGCGCAAGATCTTCGCGCCAGCGGCTGCTGATGGACGAACATTGCGGATCGCGCACGCCGTCAGTTTTGCTTTCGATATGTCATGGGAAGAGCTGTTTTGGCTTGTCGAAGGCCATGAGGTGCGGA
This sequence comes from Corynebacterium sp. EPI-003-04-2554_SCH2473622, assembly GCF_001665955.1. NCBI lineage: Bacteria > Bacillati > Actinomycetota > Actinomycetes > Mycobacteriales > Corynebacteriaceae > Corynebacterium > Corynebacterium sp. EPI-003-04-2554_SCH2473622. The sequence goes on from NZ_LZMN01000084.1 coordinate 112,800, forward strand.
TCCTTTCTGAGGATTTGCGACGCGATGCCGCGGCCATGGTCCAGGCCATTCGCGCGCATCAGGTGGATGTCATCAACGTCACCCCGACCGTTGCCGAGCAGCTGTTCGCGGAGGGGATGCTGGAATCCGACACGCATCGCCCGCGGCTGGTGCTTTTGGGCGGCGAGGCAGTTTCTCACAGGGTATGGGAGACATTACAAAATGCCGATGCCGTGCGCGGATACAACCTTTACGGACCTACCGAGTACACTATCAACGCTCTTGGTGCTGGCACGGATGAGAGCCCCACGCCCGTGATCGGAACGCCAGTGGACCGCACGGCGGCGTTCGTTTTGGACCCGTGGTTGCGTCCCGTTCTTGCAGGAACGCCGGGTGAACTCTACCTTGCGGGCAGCGGCTTGGCACAGGAGTATCACGGACTCGCGGCCCGCACCGCCAGCTCCATGGTTGCCTGCCCGTGGGGCGCCCCGGGTGAGCGGATGTATCGCACAGGAGACATTGTTCGCGTGCGTTCGGATGGTATGTTCGAGTACCTCGGACGCAGCGACGATCAGGTGAAAATCCATGGTCACCGCGTGGATCCCGGCGACGTTTCTGCCGTCGTGTCCCGTGGCCTTGATCCCCGAATCCTCCACTGCGTGACCATTCCTGTTCGAATATCCGACGCCACACTCCTGGCCTGTCACCTCGTGGCCCCACAACTGCTCGATGCGGATCAAGGGGAGCGGCAGAGTTTCCTGACTGGAGTGCGCAATGCATTGCGCGAGGAACTGCCCAGCTACATGATCCCGGACCGATGGTCGATCGTGGGTGAGTTGCCGATGACGTCGAATGGAAAGACCGATCTTGCCGCACTGGGTGAGGGAGAAAGGATCAGGGAGAAGGGGCGCGAACCGGCGAGCGAAGCCGAGGAGATCACGGCGGAGCTGTTTGCCGAATCGCTAGATATTGAGCCCAAGGACGTGCCGGCGGATGCTGATTACTTCGACATGGGCGGGCACTCCATGGCGGTTATCAAGCTCTGTGCGTTGCTGCGTGGAGAGCTTGGCGTGGAGGTCGGTGTGCGTGAATTCTATGGGCTGCGGACGGTCGAGCGCGTGGCGGAGTATGTGCAGGCGCGCTCGTAGACTCAGCCCAGCAGTTCGGCGAGTGCCGGGATGATCCCGTGGCGCCACATCGCGGGATCGTGGCCACCGGGCGTGCGGTGATTGGTGGTGGGAAAACCGCGACGTGTCAGCGCATCCGCTACTGCGTCCACGTGTCGTTGCATGGGTGGTTCCTCTGCACCGCACGTCAGTATGATGCGTGGCAGACCGGAGCCGCTGTGAGCGGCAGGAATTTCGAGTGAAGGGTGGGCAAGCTGTGCGGCAATGTCGCCACCTGCAGGGCCATCCGAGAGTGCGTCCGCTTGCTCTGTCGAGCGGTCAGCGAACCACCAGACGGCCGGGGATTGAGCGATGGCTCCTTTGATTGCAGGCGTGGTTTCAGTGGAAGCCGCAAGAGTAGCCCGCAGGGCGGAGAGCCCGCCGAGGCTTTGCCCCACCAGGACTATGTGGCTGCTCTTGATGATCGCCGGAAGTTCGGTGGCCAGTGCGCTGGCGAATGCTTGAGAGGTGTACTCCTCGCTACGGTCTTTGGCCGCTGGCAGGAAGACGCGGTTGATCTGGGGGATGAGTCCTGCCGTGACGGCCAGGTCCAGTGCACCCGTGAGGTCATGCAGGTGTATCCAGTCATCGCCGTCTAGAAACACCGCGGTGATATCTGCACCGCGGTCATCGAGGCGCGCGGTGCAGCGTCTGCCGAATACGTTTCGGTCGATGGATAGGCGTGCCCCAGGCAAGTCCGCGATGACTGCTGAGGAGCGAGGCGGCCAGAATGTCTGGTCCACGGAACCGCCGTTCAACAGGCTCGCCTGTGGGCCTGCGCCGTATGCATTATTTGGGTCGGGATACTTCAGCTCACCGGATTGAAAGCTATAGGTCACCGAGGAGTGTGCCGGAATGCTCACGTCTACGGTGGACACTGAATCGGTGAGCTCAATGTTTGGACGGTAGGGGTCTGTGAAAACGAGGGCCTCAGCGTCTGTGGGTACCGAGATGTGGTGATGGGAGGTCTCGTCTGGGGAATCTGACATGAGAATTACGCCACCTTCATTCTTGACTGCATAGGTAAACTTAAGCTAACATCTTTACTATGCGAGTTGCTGTTTTTGGCTATCAAACGTGGGGACATCGGACGTTGTCTGCGGTCATCAGTGCTGGTTATGAAGTAGTTTTGGTGGTTACGCACCCTGCCAGTGACCACCCATATGAGCAAATGTGGGCAGACTCCGTTGAAGAGCTCGCCAGCGAGCATGGGCTCCCGGTGTGCGTCGTAGAGCGCGTGGGGCAAGACGTCATTGAGGCGTTGCGCGATGCTGCACCAGACGTCATCGTGGCCAACAATTGGCGAACCTGGCTTCCTCCCGAGGTCTTCGGTGTGGCCAAGCACGGTGCATTGAACGTACACGATGGTCTCCTGCCGGAGTATGCCGGATTTTCGCCCATACTGTGGGCGTTGCTGAACCGGGAAACTCACGTGGGCGTCACCGTGCATGGGATGGACGAAGTGTTGGACGGCGGCCCCATCATCGCCCAGCGCGCGATCCCAGTCGGTCCGCAGGACACCACCACGGATCTCGTGGCCAAGACCATCGACCTCATCGAGCCCCTCGTGGAACGCGCATTGAGTGACGTCGCCCAAGGCACCGCCACCGCACAACCTCAAGATCCCACACGTGCTACGTACTTCCATAAGCGTGGCGAGCGGGAATCTCGCATAGATTTCACCCAACCTGCGGAAGATATCGCCTTGCTGGTCAGGGCGCAGTCTGATCCGTATCCCAATGCTTACTTCGAGTTTCGAGGTCAGCGCGTCCGCGTGCTTTCCGCGCATGTCTCGCAAGGCCGCTTCGGCGGAACCCCCGGCCGAGTCACCATCCCTTACGAGGGAGGAATTGCGGTGGTCTGCGGGTCGCCCCGTGCCAACGTGCCGGCGCCGGCGATTGTTCTGGATCGTGTTCGTCTCGACGACAACTCGGAACTGCCCGCGACCGAATTCTTTGGACATAGGGCTGGATATATCTAACCAAAGGTTTGACCTTTCCCTTTTATGTACGGGCTACGCCTAGCGCGGAAATCCGTCGCCAATAACAACGGAGAAAAATGACACTCAAGAAGATTCTCGTTAGCACCGCTGCTGTGCTGACCTTGGGCGCAGCACTGACCGCGTGCTCGACTGATGACCAGTCCGGAAACTCCGGGGATTCCCAGGCAGTCAACGCCGAGCAGGGCGCATTCCCCACCACCATCGAGCACCGCTACGGCTCGACCGAAATCAAGGAAGCCCCACAGCGTGTGGTCTCCTTGGGCTACACGGATCAGGACGCACTGCTGGCACTGGGAGTTACTCCTGTCTCCGTGAACTACTGGGACGGAATGACTCCGGATGGTCAGGCTGCGGGCAACTGGTCCAATGACAAGATCGAGGGCGAGACTCCTCGGATCGACAAACACGCAGAGGTTAATGCGGAAGCTATCGCTAAGGACAAGCCAGACCTCATCGTGGCCGTTTACTCGGATATCGATGAAGCCACGTACAAGAAGCTGTCTGAGATCGCCCCTGTCGTCGTACAAAAGGGCGAATACGAAGAACTACAGCAACCATGGGACGTGACCACGGAAGAGATCGGGCAGGCCGTGGGCAAGCCTGAAGAGGCAAAGCGCCAGGTGGAGCAGGTCAAGGAGAAGTTCGCAGAGCTCAAGGCCCGCCACCCAGAGTGGGCCGAGAAGGAACTCGGTGTAGCCACTGTCTCTGACGAAAATCTGGCGGTCTTTGCCGAGGGTGATCCGCGCAGCCGCTTCTTCACCGAGCTGGGATTCAAGATCAACCCGGCCTACGCGGGCATCACCAAGGATAAGTTCTACGGCGAGGTCTCCAAGGAAAACGCAGCCAAGATCAATTCCGACGTACTGGTGTGGGACCAGCTGTCTTACTCTCCGACGCAGAGCAAGGCTTCTGTGATCGAGGATCCGATCGTGGGCGAGCTGCCTGCGGTGAAGGACGGACGCAGCGTTTATTTGGAAGGCGACTTGGAAAAGGCCTTCGGGTGGCAGACCGTGCTGAGCCTGAACTATTTGCTGGACAAGATCGAGCAGCCGTTGGCAGATGCCACGAAGTAGTCTGAATCAACTGCCGAACCACCTAGAATTAAACCAGCCCAACTTTCAAGGGCCGGTTAATTCAAAAGTACTGGGTTGGTTTTACTGTTGTTGAAAGCTAGGGCCGTCACCTACAGGGGTAACGGCTGCACGCTAGGGACCAAGCCTTGCCGACGAACCAATAAGGGCGCCGCAGGACGTCGTCTTTATTGAGCTACCATTTCTTGGTGGCGTGCGAGCACACCACCTTGCAGAAATCTCTTTCCCCGGCGGACTCGCACATAATCCACGTCTACGTGGGGCTTGAGTTGTCGATTCTGCGGAGACTCAACGTTGATGCTGCCGAGAAGATCGGTGACGGGCTGTGCGTAACCGTCAGAACCTGCGGTGATCCAGGTGAGGCTGCCTAAGGCGTTGCGCCAATCTTTCAGGTGAGGCTCTGAATTGGTACTGATGATTGCGATGACGTGGGTGTCTACGAGCTGCTCCGGATAGAGCATGGTAAGGTACTCCAGGATCGTGCTCACGCAAGGCAAGGATGAAGGATCTGCCACCAACAACTGTGTACGGTGGTCGCGATGCCACACTCTTTGGCATGTCCACAAGCCAGCGGGGTCGCCCGGCTTTCCGGACTAAGACCACGACAAGCCAGGGCCGGTGGGTGCGTCCGTAGAAGATTCGGCGAGAGGGCTGGTGTCAGTTGGCAGCGCATTCAATCCGTGCGTGCCGACGTTAAACGCGAGCAAGCCGGGGGTGTGTCGAGGCAACGCACGGTATACCACCGCAGACTGGGCCGCATTTCGGGGGGGGGGCGTTGCGGCCACGGCGACCCGTATATTTAGACCCTCGATGGGAGAGGCAGCGAAGCTCTCCGGAGAACTAAAGGGCTGATTTGGTGGTGGTATCAATAGACCGAAGAACTCATCCGGACCTGTGAGTATGTAACTCTTGAGTTCTTCGGCATGTACCACGATGTGTAGCAAAGTGTCCGTCAGGTAGTCCACGCTGTGAATTGTGACGGGGATCAGTCGATGGGCTTGTGTGTGCGGCGCGCGCAGTAGCTGGTGATCGACGAACTCCTCTGGAGAGCGCTTAAGGCTCGCAAGGGAAGAAATTTCGTGGGAGAAGAAATTAGCTCACCGTTACCGGATTGAAACTCGCCCGTTGCGCAATTGAAGTGTCCGTTTGGGGTTCGCGCCGTCATCGTTCGCGCAAAGAAGGAAACCCGTCGTGCGGACGGTTCCTACATTGCTTTCGACGAAAACGCTGCTGTCATTCTTCGTTCCAACGATAATGACCCACGCGGTACCCGTATCTTCGGGCCTGTCGCTCGTGAGCTGCGTGAGAAGAAGTTCATGAAGATTGTTTCTCTCGCACCGGAGGTGATCTAGGTGAAGGTACATAAGGGCGATATGGTCCAGGTCATTTCGGGCCCAGATAAGGGCGCGCAAGGCAAGGTCATTGAGGCATACCCAAAGACCAACAAGGTTTTGGTTGAGGGCGTCAACCGCATCAAGAAGCACGTTGCGAACTCTGCGCCGGAGCGCGGCGCCGAGTCTGGCGGAATCGTTACCCAGGAAGCACCAATCCACGTCTCGAACGTCGCGGTGCTGGATTCTGACGGTAACCCAACTCGCGTTGGCTACCGCTTTGACGAGAACGGCAAGAAAGTCCGCATTGCTCGTCGCAACGGGAAGGATATTTAAGGCATGAGCGACAACTACACTCCACGTCTGAAAACCCGTTACCGCGACGAAATCAAGAACAAGCTGAATGACGAATTCTCTTACGAGAACGTCATGGAGATCCCCGGTGTTGTCAAAGTTGTTGTCAACATGGGTGTTGGCGACGCTGCTCGCGACTCCAAGCTGATCAACGGTGCGGTTGAGGACCTTACTCTGATCACCGGTCAGAAGCCACAGCTGCGTCGCGCTAAGAAGTCCATCGCGAACTTCAAGCTGCGCGAAGGTATGCCAATTGGCGTGCGCGTCACCATGCGTGGCGACCGCATGTGGGAGTTCTTGGACCGTTTGTTGACTATCGCGCTGCCACGTATTCGTGACTTCCGCGGCTTGTCCGATCAGCAGTTCGATGGCCACGGAAACTACACCTTCGGTCTGTCTGAGCAGACTATGTTCTACGAGATCGACATCGACAAGGTTGATCGTCCACGTGGTATGGATATCACCGTTGTTACCAGCGCTACCAACGACGATGAAGGTCGCGCACTACTTCGTGAGCTGGGATTCCCATTCAAAAAGTAGTTTTGCAGTACTGAATAAGTCTGTTTGTTAAGAACTTTAACCCCTCCGACATGAAACCGGAGGGGTTAAAGTCATTTTTTGGTGTCCTTGGGTTGTTTTCTTCTTGGGTAGAAATACCATGCAGCTAGAAAAGCGATGAGGCTGGGGATGACGGCGATGATTAACTCAGAAGAATCTCGTATGAAGTACAACAACCAGTGAAAAAGACCGAGCAACATCAGCGTTGTAAAACAAATCCAATCATCGCGCCGTTTTTTATCTTTTGTCGCCACAGTACGCGTACCTCCTTATCGCGCCAGTGCAACGGCAACCTGCTATGCAATGGATCTGGCGGTCATTGTCAAATTAATCACCTGCGTGTATTGCTAGAATAGCTACAATCGCTATTTAGAGTGGTGATGCAAGAAACCTACAAGGAGCCAATAACTATGTCTACAATCCCAAGCATTCTTCTCCGCGCTATCCCAGGTGCCCTCATCGCGGATTCCGGCATTTCCAAGTTGGGTATGGATGCAGAATCCTCGAAAGGTCTACAGGACTTTGCTGCTACGGGCATTCCGCAGGTGAAGGAACTGCCGTCCGATAAGTTTGGCACTATCATCGGTGCTTCCGAAGTCGCTGTCGGTGGCGCGCTGTTGGCGCCATTCGTTTCCAACCGCCTTGCCGGTCTCGCGCTGACCACCTTTGGCGCAGGTCTGTTGAGCATTTACTTCCGTAACGACGATATGACCCGCGAGGATGGCATCCGCCCAACTCAAGATGGCATGTCTATCGCAAAGGATTCCATGATGGTTGCGATTGGCACAGGGCTGATCGCTCTGGATCAGCAGGATCGTATCTCTGGTGTACTGCAGGAACGCAAGATTGCTAAGGCAGAAAAGAAAGCTGCCAAGAAGGCCGCACGAAAGGCTAAGAAAGACGCAAGGAGAAACTCCTAAAGCTAATTTGCCGGTGACATTGGCACGCAGAGTCGGCTAAGCGTTCTAATGGTTGGCCGAATCGCCTCAATCCTGCTAGGGTTGGGGCGTCTTGTGCTTTTTGGGATACGTGTGTCTAAAACACCGTAGCCTGAATAGAGATTTAGCGTCGGCGGGAAGAACCGTTTTAGCGTTTACTCTGCACGCACAGACTTGCAAGTTTTTCCTACGTTTGTTGTAGGCCCCTCGCCATCATGGCGACCGAGCTTCATTGAGGTAGCGAGCAAACATGCTATTGAGCATGGGAGCGTTAAGTTGCCCAAAACAGCCCGGTAACGCCCTTAAGGTGAGTTCGGGAACCGCAACGAGAAAGGTTCAAGGTCAACACATGACCATGACTGACCCGATTGCAGACATGCTCTCACGGGTGCGCAACGCTAACCACGCGCAGCACGACACCGTGTCCATGCCTGCATCCAAGATCAAGGCGAATATCGCTGGAATCCTGAAGCAAGAAGGCTACATTTCCGATTATTCCGTGGAAGGCGAAAAGGCAAAGAAGACCTTGTCGCTGGACCTGAAGTACAACGGCCGCGAGCGCGCTCTGTCTGGCCTGCGTCGCGTTTCGAAGCCAGGTTTGCGTGTCTACGCAAAGGCTACGGAGCTCCCTAAGGTTCTGGGCGGACTGGGTGTGGCTATCATTTCCACCTCCCACGGCCTGTTGACCGACCGCGAGGCTGAGCAGAAAGGCGTAGGCGGAGAAGTCATCGCCTACGTCTGGTAAGGGAAGGGTGATTATTAATGTCACGAGTTGGTTTGGCACCAATCGCCGTCCCTAGCGGCGTCGAGGTAAAAATCGATGGCCAGAACGTTTCTGTCAAGGGCCCAAAGGGCACCTTGGAGGTGGACGTTCCAGAGCCAATTTCCATCGTCCAGGAAGACGGTGAACTTCGCGTTTCACGCCCGGACAACCACCGCAAGAACCGTTCTCTGCACGGTCTTGCACGTTCTTTGGTGAACAACTGCGTTATCGGTGTAACCGAAGGCTACGAAATCAAGATGGAAATCCACGGTGTTGGTTACCGTGTGCAGCAAAAGGGTAAGGACCTGGAGTTCGCTCTGGGCTACTCGCACTCCGTACCAGTCAAGGCTGATGAAGGCATCACCTTCGCTGTAGACGGCAACACCAAGTTCTCTATCTCTGGTATCGACAAGCAACAGGTTGGCCAAGTTGCGGCGAATATCCGTCGTCTGCGTAAGCACGATCCTTACAAGGGTAAGGGCATCCGCTACGTCGGCGAACAGGTACGTCGCAAGGTCGGAAAGACGGGTAAGTAAGCAATGTCTAATTCTGAGAATACCAAGCGCACTCCGGTCGGTAAGGACATTTCGTCCCGCCGTCGTGAAGCACGTGCACGCCGTCATTTCCGTATTCGTAAGACGCTGCGTGGAACCCCACAGACCCCACGTTTGGTCGTTCACCGCACCGCGCGTCACCTGCACGCTCAGCTGATCGACGACCTCGCCGGCCACACCCTGGCTGCCGCATCCACCATGGAGATCCGCGACGCAGAGGGCGACAAGAAGGCACGTGGTGCCGAGGTCGGCAAGCTTATCGCACAGCGTGCCCAAGAAGCAGGCATCGAAGCAGTTGTATTCGACCGCGCCGGTTACAAGTACCACGGTCGCGTTGCTGCTTTCGCTGACGCCGCACGTGAAGGTGGTCTGAAGTTCTAATGATCAACGCAGTTGCACACACCAACGGAAAGGACGCGTAATGTCGGATCGTGATCAGCGCGACGGCGGACGCTCCGCCGACAACAAGAAGAACGATCGCAACAATCGTCGTAACGATCGTCGCAATCAAGACAACGAGCGCGATAAGTACATCGAGCGCGTTGTAGCCATCAACCGGGTTTCCAAGACTGTCAAGGGTGGCCGCAACATGAGCTTCACCGCTCTGGTCATCGTCGGTGACGGCGAAGGTATGGTCGGAGTTGGCTATGGCAAGGCCAAGGAAGTTCCAGCCGCAATCCAGAAGGGTGCTGAAGAAGCCCGCAAGAACTTCTTCCGCGTCCCAATGGTGGGCGGAACTATCACCCACCCAGTACAGGGTGAAGACGCAGCAGGCGTCGTTATGCTGAAGCCTGCAGCTCCAGGTACTGGTGTCATCGCTGGTGGCGCCGCACGTCCAGTACTGGAGTGCGCTGGTGTACAGGACATCCTGTCCAAGTCGCTGGGCTCGGACAACGCTCTAAACGTCGTTCGCGCCACCGTGGACGGCCTAAAGCAGCTGGTGCGCCCTGAGGAAGTCGCCGCACGTCGTGGCAAATCCGTTGAAGAGGTTGCTCCAGCCCGTATGCTGCGCGCTCGCGCAGGACAGGAGGCATAAACCATGGCTCTGAAGATTACTCAAACACGTGGCTTGGTCGGTAGCACGCCGAACCAGAAGGCCAACATGGAGGCACTGGGCCTGAAGCGTATTCGCCATTCTGTTGTCCAGAAGGACACGCCGGCGATCCGTGGCATCATTCAGAAGGTGCGCCACCTGGTCACCGTAGAAGAAGTGGCAGGGGAGTAGATACACCATGAGCGATATCATCAAACTGCACGACTTGCGCCCAGAAAAGGGTGCGAATAAGGCTAAGCGTCGCGTCGGCCGCGGTGAAGGCGGCAAGCGCGGTAAGACAGCTGGTCGTGGTACCAAGGGTACAAAAGCACGTAAGCAGGTAGCAGCAAACTTCGAGGGTGGCCAAATGCCAATCCAGATGCGTTTGCCAAAGCTGCGCGGCTTCAAAAACCCGAACAAGGTTGTATTCCAGGTTGTTAACGTTACTGATCTGGAAAAGGCCTTCCCACAAGGTGGCGACATCACCGTCGCTGACTTGGTCAACAACGGTTTGGTTCGCAAAAATCAGCCGGTCAAGGTCTTAGGCAACGGCGAGATCTCTGTCAAGGTCAACGTTACCGCGCAGAAGTTCTCTAAATCGGCCGTCGAAAAGATTGAAGCCGCTGGCGGATCTACCACCAAGGCATAATTTCTATGCGATGACTAGCTTATGGGCTTCCCAAAGAATGCTCTAAGCATCGCTATCGCCTAACGCCCCTGAGGCTGCACTACGCAGTGTCAGGGGCTTTGTTATACCCGCACCCTGGGTCGTTTTCCCAAGAATGATTAAGGTTGTCCTATCACACATCGACGCGAGGTGTTTTCAGTTAGAGAAGACTGGTAGGCTACTAGGGTCACGCGCGCATAAGCTTGCACGCAGGTATTTGGATTTAGTCGGCGACGGCTAACCCTCAAATGCACACAAATAAGAACTAATCGGTTGCCTTTGCGTCACTTTCCACGGTGGCAGTAGTTGGGCTAGGAGGCTTTAGTGTCTGCCATCATTCAGGCTTTTAAGGATGCGGATCTTCGGCGCAAGATTTTGTTCACGATTCTTTTGATCGTGATCTACCGCGTCGGCGCGCAGATCCCATCACCGGGCGTGGATTATCAAAACATTTCTGGGCGACTCCATGAGTTGACCCAAGAAAATGACAGCTTGTATTCCGTCATTAACCTGTTTTCCGGTGGCGCACTGCTGCAGCTATCGATATTTGCCATCGGCATCATGCCGTACATTACGGCCTCCATTATTTCGCAGTTGCTCACCGTCGTGATTCCACATTTTGAGCAGTTGAAAAAAGAGGGCCAATCCGGCCAAGCGAAGATGACCCAATACACCAGGTACATGACGCTTGCCCTGGCGCTGTTGCAATCGGCGGGCATCGTCGCCTTGGCGGACAGGAACCAGCTGCTGGGGCAGGGTGTAGAGGTTTTGGATCCTGACCGCACCGTTTTTGACCTCGTTCTTCTCGTGACGGTGATGACTACCGGCGCGATTTTCGTGATGTGGCTTGGTGAGCTCATCACCGAAAAAGGCATTGGAAACGGCATGTCGTTGCTCATTTTCGCCGGTATCGCAACACGCCTTCCTACCGATGGTTACAGGATCTTGCAGGACAACGGCGGAGTCGTTTTTGCGGTCGTATGCGCAGCTGTGGTGGCGCTCGTTGTCGGTATTACCTTCATGGAGCAAGGCCAGCGTCGGATTCCGGTTCAATACGCAAAGCGGATGGTCGGCCGTCGTCAGTACGGTGGATCTTCGACTTACCTGCCACTGAAGGTCAACCAGGCCGGAGTTATCCCGGTTATCTTCGCTTCGTCGTTGATTTACATGCCGGTTTTAATCACCGAGATTGTGAACTCTTCGAACCCGACACCACCTGACAACTGGTGGATGCGCAATGTAATTGCGAATCTGCAATCGCCATCGTCGTATGTCTATATCGCGGTTTATGTCACGCTGATTATCTTCTTCTCTTATTTCTATACCTCGATTCAGTATGACCCGAATGAGCAAGCAGAAAACATGAAGAAGTACGGCGGCTTCATTCCTGGTATCCGCCCAGGCCGCCCAACCGCGATGTACTTGAGCTTCGTCATGAACCGGCTTCTGTTCGTTGGTTCTATTTATCTCGCGTTCATTGCGATCCTTCCGAACCTTGCGCTTGACTTGGGGGTTGGCTCCAATGATTCCGCAGGCATGACTGCGTTTGGTGGTACTGCTATCCTGATTATGGTATCTGTGGCTCTTACCACAGTGAAGCAAATCGAATCCCAACTTCTGCAATCCAACTATGAAGGGCTGCTCAAATAATGCGATTGGTACTCCTTGGCCCAGCTGGCGCCGGTAAAGGCACCCAGGCTGAAATCCTCAGTGAAAAACTTAATGTTCCGCATATCTCTACTGGTGATATCTTCCGGGCAAATATCTCAGAAGGCACACCGCTCGGCGTCGAAGCCAAGGAATACATCGACGCCGGAAAGCTGGTCCCTACTGACGTTACAGCTCGGATGGTTGAGTCCCGCTTGGAAGAGCCGGATACCGAGGAAGGATTCCTTCTTGATGGTTTCCCGAGGACCGTGGAACAAGCTCAGATTCTGGAAGACTTGCTCGGCAAGAAAAATCTGCGGCTCGATCACGTAGTCAACTTCGAAGTTTCGGAGGATGTTGTCGTTCAGCGCATGAAGGCACGCGGGCGTGCTGACGACACGGAGGACGTAATCCGCACACGGTTGGAGGTATACCGTGACGAAGTAGTCCCGCTGATTAAACACTACGGTGACAACGTCATCAATGTGCAAGCCGAGGGAGAAGTCTCGGAAATTAACCAACGCACCATGCAGGCGCTCGGGAAATAGCCAGCTATCCGATAAGCTATGGGGGATCGCCAGCAGGCGTCCCGTTTTATTAAAAGGACAACTCTTCCATGACTACACGCAAAATCGTTGCCGGCCTCGTAGGCAGCTTGGCAATGTTGGTATCCGTTATGCTTCCGGGCGTCTCCGCGCAAGCACAGCCACTGCCAGGCTCGTCGGCGGCTATTGACCGGTTCCAAGCCCCGCAATTCCCAGACTTCAATCAGCTGGTCCAACAGTTTGATCAAGGCAACCGAGACGGTGCTTGGCATTTGCGAACACAACTCGTGCATCAGGCTAACATCTTGAACCCTCAATTTGCAGCGGGTCTTGCGCAGACCATCGACCAAGCGCTGGAGTTCGTATTCCCGGGGCTGATCGCCCAAAAGCAACAAGCCGCTCGTGGTCCCGCGGAGCCAATGACCCCGGCCCCGTCACGCGGCCCGCACATCGACACCGGAGCATGTCCGGCTGACGCTCGCGTTTGTGTGGATATCGACGGCCGACGCACTTGGCTGCAAGATGGTCATGGATCTGTCACCCATGTCGCGTCCGCGATGGCTCCCGGTAAACCAGGTCAGGACACCCCTCGAGGTACTTTCCACGTAAACCGTAAGGTTAAGGACGAGATCTCTTACGAGTTTAATAACGCCCCGATGCCATACGCGATTTATTTCACCAATAACGGACATGCGTTCCACGAAGGTTCTCCGGCTTACGATTCCGCCGGATGCGTACGTCTTCCAAATCAGGATGCGATCACCTTCTGGAACCACTTGAATATCGGAGACAAGGTCTTCATTTACTAAAATCGCCTTAAGCTTCCTGACAGGCAGGCTCCGTCTGAACTGAGCGAAAGCACAAGCAAACCTGGAAAAGTTTGTTTTTGCTGCTAGTGCTCTGTATAGTTGGAGCTTGGTCTGTCAAGGTTTAGTCTTGCTGCGTTTGACCAGCATGACGCGACTCAATGACACCGGCCGCGGCCGGTGTTTTTGCATTTATAAGACTCTTTCAGGCCGGTAAAGCATTAGACAAGCAATCGGCGCAGTTCGCCCTGTGCCAGGAAGCCGGAGGATATGGCTAAGGAAGGCGCAATTGAGGTTGAAGGTCGGGTAACCGAGCCTTTGCCAAACGCAATGTTCAAAGTCGAGCTAGACAACGGACATGAGGTGCTTGCTCATATTTCGGGTAAGATGCGCCAGCACTACATCCGTATCCTTCCCGAGGATCGGGTCGTCGTGGAGTTGTCTCCATATGACCTGAACCGTGGCCGTATTGTCTATCGCTACAAGTAAAGACTGTAAGCCTCCCTACTCAAAACAATCTGTCCGCAAATAACTCTGCGGACAATTGTTCGTATACCTCAGGCCGCGGTGGCCCGAGCCTGGTGTGCATTACGGCGCAATATTTTGCGTCTACGCCGCACGATCCAGGGCGGGTAGGGAGAAAACCACCGTACATACCCCGAAAGGACTCGCCTTATGGCACGTCTCGCTGGTGTGGATCTCCCACGCAACAAGCGTATGGAGATCGCTCTCACCTACATTTACGGCATCGGTCCAACCCGTGCCACCGAGTTGCTGGAAGCTACCGGCATCTCTCCTGATTTGCGTACCGACGCCCTCACAGACGATCAGGTGTCCTCGTTGCGCGACCAGATCGAGGCTCAGTACACCGTCGAAGGTGACCTTCGTCGTGAAGTCCAGGCCAACATCCGTCGCAAGATCGAGATTGGAAGCTACCAAGGTTTGCGCCACCGTCGTGGTCTGCCAGTCCGTGGTCAGCGCACCAAGACCAATGCTCGTACTCGCAAGGGTCCAAAGAAGACGATCGCAGGAAAGAAGAAGTAGTTTATGCCTCCAAAGACTCGCTCTGGCGCACGCCGTGGCCGTCGCGTCGTAAAGAAGAATGTGGCCCATGGCCACGCCTACATCAAGTCGACCTTCAACAACACCATCGTGTCTATTACTGACCCTGCCGGTGCTGTTATTGCATGGGCTTCGTCTGGTCATGTTGGTTTCAAGGGCTCCCGTAAGTCCACCCCATTCGCCGCACAGATGGCTGCTGAAAACGCCGCCCGCAAGGCAATGGATCACAACATGAAGAAGGTTGACGTTTTCGTCAAGGGTCCGGGCTCTGGCCGTGAGACCGCCATTCGTTCCCTGCAGGCTGCAGGCCTTGAGGTCAACTCCATCACTGATGGCACACCGCACCCATTCAATGGCTGCCGCCCACCGAAAAAGCGTAAGTTCTAGGGGAAGGAAGAGGTTTAAAACATGGCTCGTTATATTGGCCCCGCAACCCGCGTATCCCGCCGTCTGCGCGTCGACCTAGTCGGCGGAGACTTGGCATTCGAGCGTCGTCCTTACCCACCAGGACACGCTGGACGCAACCGCATTAAAGAATCTGAATACCTGTTGCAGCTGCAGGAAAAGCAGAAGGCGAAGTACACCTACGGTGTTTTGGAACGCCAGTTCCGTCGTTACTACACCGAGGCTAACCGCCTGAACGGCAAGACTGGTGACAACCTCGTCATCTTGCTCGAATCCCGCCTGGATAACGTCGTCTACCGTGCAGGTCTGGCCAAGACCCGTCGTCAGGCACGTCAGTTGGTTTCCCACGGACACTTCACCGTGAATGGCAAGAACATCGACATCCCGTCCTACTCGGTTACCCAGTACGACATCATCGACGTTCGCCCACGTTCGCAGAAGATGCAGTGGTTCGAAGAAGCCCAGGACTCCCTTGCCGACGCCGTCGTTCCGGCTTGGTTGCAGGTAGTCCCTGATACCTTGCGCATCCTCGTGCACCAGTTGCCCGAGCGCGCTCAGATCGACGTTCCGCTGCAAGAACAGCTCATCGTCGAGCTTTACTCGAAGTAATCTGGCTTCGGATCTGCAGCTTTACATTCCTCATTGTTGTCCTAGCCGGCGTCAAATAGCGGGCGCCAAAGGAGAAAATTCATGCTTATTTCACAGCGTCCCCAGCTGAGCGAAGAATTTATCGATTCTTCCCGCTCCAAGTTCGTCATTGAACCATTGGAGCCGGGGTTCGGCTACACGCTGGGTAACTCGCTGCGTCGTACGTTGCTGTCCTCGATCCCTGGGGCGGCGGTCACCTCCGTCAAAATTGATGGCGTACTCCACGAGTTCACGACCATTAACGGCGTTAAGGAAGACGTTTCTGAAATCATTCTCAACGTCAAAGACCTTGTGCTGTCCTCGGATTCGGACGAGCCGGTAGTGATGTACGTCTCCCAGCAGGGGGCGGGCACTATTACGGCCGGTGACATCCAGCCACCAGCGGGTGTGGAGATCCACAACCCGGATCTGCACATCGCAACGCTGAACGACGATGCTCGTTTTGAAATGG
This sequence comes from Corynebacterium sp. EPI-003-04-2554_SCH2473622, assembly GCF_001665955.1. Classification (NCBI taxonomy): domain Bacteria; kingdom Bacillati; phylum Actinomycetota; class Actinomycetes; order Mycobacteriales; family Corynebacteriaceae; genus Corynebacterium; species Corynebacterium sp. EPI-003-04-2554_SCH2473622. The sequence continues at coordinate 128,800 of NZ_LZMN01000084.1, forward strand.
AGCTCGTTGTTGAACGCGGTCGTGGCTACGTACCTGCTGCGGCTACCTCGGGAGACATCGGACGCATCCCAGTAGATCAAATCTACTCGCCAGTGCTGAAGGTGTCCTACAAGGTGGAAGCAACTCGTGTTGAGCAGCGTACTGACTTCGATAAGCTGATCATCGACGTCGAGACGAAAAACTCGATTTCCGCTCGGGACGCGCTCGCTTCCGCCGGCGGTACCCTGGTCGAGTTGTTCGGTCTGGCGCGCGAACTTAACACGCAGGCAGAAGGCATTGAGATTGGACCATCCCCACAGGAATCCGAATACATTGCCGCTTACGGTATGCCTATTGAGGAGTTGAACTTCTCTGTTCGCTCGTATAACTGCCTGAAGCGTCAGGAAATCCACACTGTTGGTGAGCTCGCCGAGTGCACCGAGTCTGATTTGTTGGATATCCGCAACTTCGGCCAGAAGTCGATCAATGAGGTCAAGATCAAGCTGGCGAATCTGAATCTGACTCTGAAGGACGCACCTGAAGATTTCGACCCAACTGTGTTGGAAGGCTACGACGCAGAAACCGGCGACTTCAAGGATCCTGCAGAAGATTCCGAGTAAAGCGCATATGTTCTGGCAGGTTCACTGTTTAGTGAATACTGTGCCGACACTGCAAGCACAGTTCCCTAGTGTCCCTGCTTACGCGCTCACTTAAATAATACGAGGAGAAACACTATGCCTACTCCAAAACGAGGCGCCCGAATTGGAGGCTCGGCTCGCAACCAGCGTCACATTCTGTCGAATCTGGCCGCTGCACTGTTCGAGCACGACTCCATCAAGACCACCGACGCCAAAGCTAAGCTGCTGCGTCCATACGCAGAGAAGCTGATCACCAAGGCCCGTTCCGGCACCTTGGCTGACCGTCGTGAGGTACTCGCACAGGTTCCGCAAAAGGAAGCTGTTGCTCGTCTATTCAACGAACTTGCTCCAAAGTTCGAAAAACGCGATGGCGGCTACACCCGCATGGTGAAGCTGGAAAACCGTACCGGTGACAACGCTCCTATGACCCAGATTTCCCTGGTTCTGGAAGAGACCGTGTCCGCTTCCGCAGAACGCACCACTCAGGCTGCTGCTGCGAAGGCCGATTCCGACTCCACCGATCCATCTGACGAATCCAACATGGATTCTGAAGGTGCCGCTGCTAACACCGAAGCAGACTCCGAGGAGAAGTAATCTCGCGGCTTTCTAGCGGTGGGCTAGTGGTTTGTTATTTATGACCAACTGCTAGCTCTCGGTACCTTATCTGCAGCACACCAACACGGTTGTGTGTAATGAAGATCACTAAGCTCTATTTCCTTGACGAAGAGGAAATAGAGCTTTTGTGCATTAAAGTGAAGTTATGAAACGCAACGAATCTAACCAAGACCGTGGAATCCGTGCTGTAGTCGGCATTATTGCTTTGCTCATTGGGCTGTTTGCAGTAGGCGGTTTCCTCCGCGCACTGTTGATCATCGTCGGCCTCGTTCTGGTGATCACCGCAGCAGTGGGCTTCTGCCCGCTGTACCGCCTGCTGGGAATCAATACCTGCAAAGTGCGGCGTTAACAAAGCCTGGCGTTAACACATACTGGTATTAACATAGTCCGGCATCAAACCAGGGCGGCGTTTACCTAGCGGCGGTCTAGCCTAGGCAAAAGCGGGAGCACGTTTGCGACCGTGCCGCCCCAAAGACATTGAGCCGAGCGCCGCCACCAAGAGCAGGGCATAAGCGAGGGTGATTGCCACAGCCGCGGGGATGTCTATGCGATACGCGCTCCAGAATCCCACCAGGCTGCCTATTAGTGCAATCACGACGGCACTGCCCAGAATTTGGGTCAGCATGGAAATGCCCGGTAGGCGAAAAGTGACAGCGAAGATTCGCCCGGTAGCCGCAGGCAATACCATCATCGCGATCACCAGCATCACACCGGCGGCGTAAAAACTCGCAGTGACCGTCAAAGAGGTTAAGGCGAGCGTCGTCAAGCGCAATGCCCGTACCGGTACGCCAGCGACTTTGGCGGCACGGTCGTCGAAGGCACAAGCTCCAAGCAGGGGGAGGAGCCAGCCGACGAAGACGATGTTCGCCAGCATGA
>NZ_LZMN01000085.1:0-31379 GCF_001665955.1 Corynebacterium sp. EPI-003-04-2554_SCH2473622
GCACCACCGGGTCCGTCGACACGATGCGCAGGCGGGTCAGCAAGATATGGTTCTGCGATAATTCGTCCGTCGACAAGCACCCCAGGGTCACCGGGCATACACTGCACGGTCTGGCCCTCAATAGCGATGACCCGTTTAACGAAGCTATTCGCATCCGGGGCGACCACACCAATCGCTGAGCCTACGTTCTGTACACCACGCAGAAAACGATTGTTGCTGCGCGGAGAAGAAAAACCCGAGTGCCACGACTCAGTACCATCAAATACTGCTACATCGCCCGGCTGTGGATCACCAAAACGATAGGCTAACTTGTCGACGACGATGCGATCATTACTCTCCGGACAGTCTGTACACCCCTGCAAGGTTGGCTCCATCGACGACGAAGGCACCACATAAAACCTGCCGACGAAAGCCTGCACCGCAGCAAGAACACCAAAACTCACGACAGCGGTGACGAGCATGATCCGCCAACGCCACGCCTGCGGAGCATTTCGGCGCACAGTGGTCGGGGCAGAACTACTGCTGGATGTCCGGGTCATCGATACCGCCAAAGCGGTTAAACGGGTAAAAGACAAATTTTGCTTTGCCGCGAATATTTTCCGCCGGGATAGTGCCCTGACGATCATCAAACATGTGCGCCCGAGAATCTGCGGAATTAGTCCGGTTGTCCCCCATCATGAAATAGGAATTTTCCGGAACCTCAACCGGGCCAAAATACGGGCCGCCGCAAGCCTCCGAACCTATAGACTCATCGACCGCATACTGTGATGGGCTTTGCACGTAGGACTGATCAATCGGCTGACCATCTACCATCACAGCCGTGTCGCCTTCCTGACAGGACACTGTTTGCCCGCCAGTAGCAATGATGCGCTTCACCAAAGTATTTTCATCTGGCGCGGCCAAACCAACCAACGATAAGCCATCCTGAATACGAGCAAAGACAGCATTATCGGAACGCGGTGACTGATACATGCCGTCCCAGGATGGGGTGCCTTCGAACACCACGACGTCGCCAGGCTGCGGTTCAGAAAAGTAGTAGCTGACCTTTTCCACAAAAATCCGGTCATCCGTGCACTCCGGGCAACCATGCAAAGTCGGTTCCATGGACGCCGAAGGGATCACGTACTGGCGGCCGACGAAATTCTGAAACAGCCCGACGACCACCAAAACCACCAAAACCGTCAGTATGGTCTCGGCCCAAGCTGGCATCCGCGGTTTTTCTTCGGCGGCACCACTGTCGGCGGCATCACTATCGGCAGCTTCACTGCCCCTAGTCGCTTGAGTTTCCTCGCCGGCCGCAGCCGCTGTCGCAGCCCCGGTTTCAGGCGCAGTCCCGGCCTCAGCCGCTGTTGCAGCCTCGGTCTTAGCCACAGACTCAGGCACAGCCTCATCTCGCAGGCGCCGACTTTTGGCTAGATCATCTCCAGTGCGGTTTTCTTCGCTAGTCACGGATTACACCTTAGCAGTGGATAAATGTACAGGCGGCAGATCAGCAACGTACTGAGCAGCACTAGAGGTATTCAGAGCAACAAAAAACCCAGGCAGAATAATTCAGCCTGGGTGATTGCAGCATCTGTGAAAAACTTAGCGCTTTTCCTTGATACGAGCCTTCTTGCCGCGCAGGTTGCGCAGGTAGTACAGCTTCGCGCGACGGACTTTACCGCGGCGAGTAACCTTGATCGAGTCGATGTTTGGAGAGTGCACCGGGAAAGTACGCTCAATTCCGATACCGAAGGAGATCTTACGTACGGTGAAGGTCTCACGAATACCGGAACCTTGACGACGGATGCAGACGCCCGAGAAAAGCTGGGTACGCTGGGTGGTTCCCTCGATAACCTTGACTTCTACGTCCAGGGTATCGCCGGCACGAAATTCTGGGATGTCGTCGCGCAGCTGCGCAGCATCGACTTTGTCGAGAATGTGGTTCATAGCAGTGTCCTTAATACGTCGGGAAAGAGGAGCCTAGCAATCACAAAGAATCATCAGCATGACCGTTACGATTCTGCGTGATGTGACCGGTTCGTATCCTTAACAATCAACCGCTCTAGTCTGGCACAATAGTTAAACAGATTTCAAATCTATTCCAGCAATACAAACGGTGGTTTCATGTCTGCACCTTTCCCTACTCGTGCCCATAGCGCCCGGGAGCACCTGGATTTCCGTTGCTACTTTGTCACCGGATCAGGAAGCCACGACGAGATTGTTGCTCGTGCGGTTGCTGCTGCTCGCGGTGGCGCCGGCATCATCCAAGTGCGCTCCAAACCGATCACGGAGGCAGATCTCTATCGGCTCGCCGCCGATGTCTCGGTGGCTGTTACACAGGTCAACCCGAATTGTGCGGTTCTGGTCGACGATGTCGTGGAACTCGTCGCCAAGCTCAAAACCGATGGCTACCCCATTGCCGGAGTCCATGTCGGTCAAGATGACATGAACGTCGCTAAGGTTCGCGAAATCCTTGGCCCCGGCGCGGTCATCGGCTTGACCACGGGCACAGTTGAACTAGCGCGAGCTGCGAATGCCTACGCCGAAGAGCTGGATTACATCGGTTGCGGTCCGTTTCGGGCAACTCCGACGAAAGATTCCGGACGTAGCCCGCTGGGCATTTCTGGTTATCCACGAATCGTCGCAGCCAGCGCAGTGCCGGTCGTTGCCATTGGCGATGTCACTATCGACGATGCCCAGGACTTAGCCGCCACCGGAGTTGCCGGCGTCGCGATCGTACGCGGGATTATGCATGCTGCGAACCCAGAAAAATATGTAGCTGGCGTCGTCAAGAATGTTACCGCTGGGCAGGCGGCCTCCCGCAGAGCCGAGCAGGTCGAGGTCAATATTATCGGTGCTGGAATGGTGGGTTTGGCTACCGCAGTGGAGTTAGCACACCACGGTCATAGCGTCCGGGTGTTAGATCCGAGCCCTGCATCGGGTGCCACACATCATGCCGGTGGCATGCTCGCACCTGCCGCGGAGGTCGTCTATCAACAAGACCCACTCTTCCCGCTGATGCAGTATTCCGGCCAGTGGTATCCCAAGCTGATGGAGATCGTTGCCGAACACACGGATCTTCCAACTGGCTATCGCACCGAGGGCACGTTAGTGGTCGCTGCCGACCGCGCAGATTCTCAACATCTGACGGAGTTGATGGATTATCAGAATGCGCATGGTATGGATGTGGCGAAACTTTCGGTGCGCCAAGCCCGCAAACTCGAACCGGCACTTTCTCCGGCGGTGGCGGGAGCCGTGGAAATTCCGGGGGACCACCAAATTTTTCCTCGCCAGACTGCCCTTGCGCTGCTCGATGCACTCAGGAACATGGGCGTGGAGATAATCCGAGAACAAGCCACGAAGCTCGAAGATGGTGCGGTGCTTACTGCCCAGGGACGATATCCTGCGAAACAAACTGTACTGTGCAATGGTTTGGGCGCTCGCGATATCGCGGGAGTCTTGCCGGAAACCGGCACCAACCCAGCAAGCCCAAAGGAGGCGTTCCAGCTTCGCCCGGTCTATGGCGAGGTGTTACAACTCCAGTGCCCCGAGCACTTGCAGCCATTGTGCGATCGAGTAATCCGCGGTTTTGTGGAAGACCGTCCGATCTACATCATCCCGCGTTCCGACGGCCGCATCACGATTGGTGCAACCAGTCGCGAAGATCACCGCTCTGGCCCCCCAGCGTCGTCAGTCTACGATCTTCTGCGCGATGCCATCCGCCTCGTGCCCGGAATTGAAGAATGTGAATTTCTCGAAGCTACCACCGGCGCACGCCCTGGCACCCCCAATGATCTACCTTATCTGGGGCGAGTCAGTGCTAATCTGGTGATATCTACCGGCTATTTTCGACACGGGATTTTGCTTTCCGCACTGGCTGCGCGCGTTAGCCGTGAACTCATTGAAGGCGCAACACCTGATCAGCTCAGCGTGGATATCAGCGCTTGCGCCCCGTTTCGCGACGCCCGCTAACAATCCGTTATTCTGCGCTAAAACTACTCCAGAACCGATTATCTGACCCCAGCACCCAGCCTATAGCTGTTGAAAGGATCCACATGACAGATCGCTCTACCGATACTGCTAAGACCGTTGAAATCACGGTTAACGACCAGCCGCACACGACTTCGGCTATTGATGTCACCGCGCTGGTTAAAGAAATCACCGGTAAAGATCTCACAGCGGGCATTGCCGTTGCTATCGACGGTGAAGTAGTGCCGGCTTCGCAATGGTGTCGCGCACTAAACGACGGTGAAACCGTCGATATCCTCAACGCACGGCAAGGAGGCTAGTGACCGCATGCTCACTATTGCAGATCGTTCTTATGAATCCCACTTGATCATGGGCACAGGTGGCTCTTCCTCACAGGAAATGCTGGAAAAAGCACTAATTGCTTCCGGCACACAGCTCACAACGGTCGCGATGCGGCGCTACTCGGCAGCTACCGGCGGAGGCGAATCTGTCTTTGAGTTAATGCAGCGCTTGGGTATCGACCCGTTACCCAATACCGCCGGCTGTCGCACCGCCCGCGATGCTGTGATTACCGCGAAATTGGCCCGCGAAGCACTCGACACCAACTGGGTGAAACTCGAAGTAATCGCCGATGAACACACATTGTTACCCGACGTCACCGAAACCTTGGACGCCTGCGAGCTGCTGATCGACGAAGGCTTTACCGTCTTAGCCTATACCTCTGATGATCCGGTGGTGGCTCGCAAACTCGAAGATGCCGGCGCTGCTGCAGTAATGCCATTGGGCTCACCGATCGGCACGGGCTTAGGAATTTTGAATCCGCATAATATTGAGCTGATCTGTTCTCGCGCGCAAGTACCAGTGCTGATCGATGCCGGTATCGGAACTGCCTCGGATGCCGCCTTTGCCATGGAGTTGGGATGCTCCGGTGTCTTGCTTGCCAGTGCCATCAATCGGTGCCAAAATCCGGTAGCGATGGCTGAGGCGATGCGTCACGCCGTCACCAGCGGACATCTTTCACGTAGCGCAGGACGCATCCCGCGCCGGGAACATGCCCAAGCCTCCAGTACTTTTTCTGGTCTCGCCTCGTGGCCCGATCAAGTGCTATAGATGTGGAGCATGACCACTAATTCTGTCGCGCAAGCACACGATTTCCTCACCCAACTACCCGACCGCGAGATCCAGCGCACTGCGCGGCAAATGAATTTGCCGGGTTTTGGACCGCGCCAACAGGCACGTTTACATGCCAGCCATGTGCTTATCGTTGGTGCCGGTGGCTTGGGGTGCCCAGCGTTACAGCAGCTGGCGGCCGCTGGCGTCGGCAAGATTACGCTGCTGGATGACGACACAGTGGATTTAAGCAATATTCACCGGCAAATTTTGTTTGGCGCCGGTGATGTTGGCAAACCCAAAGTCGAGGTTGCTGCCGCGCGCGCTCGGGAATTGCAACCTGATATTCAAGTTATTGCCCTGGCGGAACGCATACGGGTCGATAATGTCTTGCAACTTTTCGACGGCGTCGACCTGGTGCTGGATGGCTCAGATACTTTTGCTACAAAATATTTAGTCGCTGATGCCTGCGAGATTCTGGGAATCCCACTGGTATGGGGCACGGTCTTGCAGTATTCCGGTGAGGTTGCACTATGGCACTCAGGCCCAGACGTACAAGAGAAGCAACGCGACGGCTCCCAGCAAGCGAAGCAACGTGGTGTTGGATTGCGGGACCTATTTCCCGAACAACCCGATGCCACAAGCGCACCAGATTGCGCAACCGCCGGAGTGTTGGGCGTGACGACGTCCGTGATTGCTGGACTGATGTCTACCGAAGCCATCGCCTATCTCACCGAAATGCGCTACGAACCGGGCCGGGTTTTGCGTTATCAGGCTATGCCAGCTGCGCTGACCAGCTTCCGTGTCCGTACTGATCCGCAACGCCCATTAACCACACAATTAGCAGAGTTTTATGGCGCCAGTTGCGCGGCGACTGCCACTGAACCGAAACGCCTTTCGGATCAAAATGGACAAAAAGACCACGCCACACAAGCACGCAAGCTTTTGCAACGAGTGGCTGGGGGCACAGCAGTAGCGCTTGATGTACGAGAAGCGCACGAGAAATACCTGGCAGACCTTCCAGAGCATTACCAGCCACTGCGACTACCGCTTAGTACGATCACCAACAGCGCAGACATCAAGACCACAATTGGATCCGCTACAGAAGTCGTGGTTTTTTGTGCTTCCGGGCTGCGCAGCCAACGCGTCATCGACGAATATGGCCCTGCGCTACCGCAAGTGCAGTTATGCAGCCTACCCGGCGGGCTCAATGCGCTCGGTACCGACCATCGGAAACCCTAGAATCCAAGCCCGTTGCTGGCACGCAAAAGGCCCGACTCCCGAGACGGGAGCGGGCAAATAAGAACGGGAAAGCTTTAGAGGTATTCCAAAGCGTTGAAACCGCCGATGACCAGACCAAGGCCAACTGCCATCACAACGAAGAAACCAATGAACGGCAGATAAACCTCAGACATATTCGACGGCTGATCATCACCGGTTTTAATGTCCCGGGCCTCTTCTTGCCGGTCCTGCTTGGTACTCATGCTTTGCCCCTTTGAATAGCTTTCTAAACTCGCACCCGGGCATAACTTGTAGCACGTGCGCTACACCCGGGCATCGTCTCCTACAGTATACTGCCTGCTTCCAACAGAATCCAACAGCCGTGCGTTAAAGACGCACGAAACTAACCAAGAGTTAGGCACCGAAACCGGCGTTGCGCAAGGCATCAGCCATAGAACCAGCTGGTTTATTCTTCGCCGTGGCAGCAGAGTTTTTGGTCCCACGCCCCTTTCCAGCACGAGTCTCAGTGCGATCACCACCCGACCGCCCGGATCGACCACCCTGATTCGAGGACTTCCGGGAAGACCCACCGCCTGGCTTGTTGCCACCCGATTTATTGCTGCCAGCGCCAGGCTCATCGTCTAAACGTAAACTCAATCCAATGCGCTGACGGTCAACATCAACATCAATGACCTTCACCTTCACAATCTCACCCGAACGCACCACTGTGTGCGGATCAGACACGAATTTGTTGCTCATCGCAGAAATATGCACCAAGCCATCTTGGTGTACCCCAACGTCTATAAACGCTCCGAAAGCAGCAACATTGGTAACCGTGCCTTCTAAGATCATGCCCGGTTGCAAATCCGCTACCTTCGTCACGCCTTCTTTAAAACTCGCTGTTCGGAATTCCGGACGCGGATCGCGGCCGGGCTTCTCCAGTTCAGCAATAATATCGGCGATGGTCAGCTCACCAAACTCCTCGTCTGCAAACTCAGCAGGCTGCAACTTCGCCAGACGAGCAGAATCACCGATTAACTCTTCCACGCCTGCTCCAACCGCAGCCGCAATTTTTTGCACTACCGGATAAGCCTCGGGGTGTACCGCAGAGGAATCCAAAGGATTATCCCCGCCATTGATACGCAAAAACCCTGCCGCTTGTTCGAACGCTTTGGGCCCTAAACGTGGTACTTCTACCAACTCTTTGCGCGTAGCAAACCGGCCATTCTGATGCCGGTAAGTCACCAAATTCTCCGCAACGGTCGCGTTTAACCCGGCCACTCGTTCTAATAGCGGAACCGAAGCCGTGTTGACATCCACTCCCACGCTGTTTACTGCATCCTCGACGACGTCGTCCAGCGCCCGGGCTAGGTTGGTCTGATTCACATCGTGCTGGTATTGCCCCACACCGATGGACTTCGGATCGATTTTCACTAGCTCAGCCAACGGGTCTTGCAAACGCCGGGCAATCGAAACTGCTCCACGTAGAGAAACGTCCATATCCGGCAATTCGGCCGCCGCTTGTGCCGAGGCGGAATACACCGATGCACCAGATTCCGACACCACAACAACTTGCGGGCGTGTTTCCAACGTGCCGACAACTTCCGCTGCTAACTCTTCCGACTCCCGGGAGGCCGTTCCATTACCCACGGCGACGAGCTCTACGGCGTGCTTAGCGCACAAACCGCGCAACACCTCCACCGCCTGCGCCCACTGCTTTTGTGGCTGGTGCGGATATACCACTGTGGTATCCACGACTTTTCCGGTGGCATCGACCACCGCGCACTTCACACCGTTGCGGTAGCCCGGATCCATACCCAACATGGCTTTTTGCCCAGCGGGTGCAGCCAGTAAAACATCACGCAAGTTCGTCGAAAAAACCTGTAGGGCTTCATCTTCTGCATAGCTACGCAGACGGTTGCGCGCATCCAACCCAGCAGAGACCATCAACTTGGTTCGCCACCCCCAACGCACAGCCTGTGCCAACCAACTCGAGGCCGCGGTATCTAGTTCGAAACGCTGAGCAATCAAATGCTCGTAGCCTGCGTCATCACCACCATCGAATTCCAGCTGGATAATGCCTTCCGATTCCGCGCGTAACAACGCCAAAATGCGATGTGAAGGCAATGCGGTCAACGGCTCCGAAAAATCGAAATAATCACGGAATTTCGCACCTTCAGTTTCTTTCCCAGCCACGACCTGAGCGCCCAGAGTGCCATCACGGAAAAACTGCTCACGAACCTCCCCGACCAGGTCCGCGTCCAAAGCGAGCCTATCGACCAAAATCGCTCGGGCGCCATCCAGGGCCGCTTTGGCATCAGCATAGCCGTCGACAAGATAATCCTGCGCAGCGGTCTCCGGATCCACCGACGGATTCTCAATCAACGTGTCCGTCAACGGCTCCAGGCCAGCTTCCCGAGCTTTGTCCGCCTTGGTCTTCCTGCGTTTTTTATACGGAAGGTAGAGATCTTCTAAACGAGCCTTGGAATCGCATTCGCTAATCTCCGCGCGCAGCTTATCTGTGAGCTTGCCTTGCTCGTCGATTGCAGCGAGTATCGTCTCCTTGCGCGCTGCGAGTTCTTCCAGGTAGTCCGCGCGCTGTTGGATGTGCCGCAACTGGGTATCATCCAGCGCGCCGGTAGCTTCCTTGCGGTAACGGGCGATAAACGGGACGGTGTTTCCTTCGGCAAGCAGGGACAATGCTGCCTGCACGCGGTTACTGGAAACACCTAATTCTTCGGCAATAACACTGGCGATCATTGGGCCAAGCCTAGTTATTCGCCACCATCTCCACCACCTTTAGGCGAGCTTCTAGCAGAAGGCTAGTCCGCGGACCGCCTGATATTCCCGCTAATTTTCGCCGATACCTGCTGCTTCTTCCCGGATAGCGGCGAGAATTTTCCGGTCCGCTGTGCTCAGCTCCACATTTTCCAATAGATCTGGGCGCCGTGACTGCGTGCGCAGCAACGCTTGTTGCCGCCGCCACTGCGCCACTTTGCCATGATGCCCGGAAGTTAATACTTCCGGAATTTCTAAACCGCGCCACACGCGTGGCTTGGTGTACGACGGCGCTTCCAACAAGCCGTCGGAAAACGAGTCTTCCTGATGCGAACGTTGGTTGCCCAAAACCCCGGGGATTAACCGAACGATAGCTTCGGCAATCACCAAAGCCGCAACCTCGCCGCCAATCAAGACGTAATCACCGATCGAAACCTCACGCACACGGTAGCGGTGGGCCGCGTCATCAATAACGCGTTGATCAATACCTTCGTAGCGCCCACACGCGAAAACAATGTGGTCTTCATTGGACCAGGCTTGTGCCTTATTTTGACTAAACACTGCGCCAGCAGGGCTAGGCACAAGCAGCAACGGTGCATTCGGGTCCTCGCCTGCCAAGACATCCCGATCATCGTAGCGTTGCGGAACAGTACCGGACAGTTCATCGTGAGTAGCACCGTGGATGTGCTGCACTGCGGAATCTAACTGTTCAGCCCCTCCTGCACGTTTTCCCGCGGCAATCTCGTCGAGCGCAGGGCCCCATACCTCGGGTTTCATTACCATTCCTGGCCCGCCTCCATAAGGCGAATCGTCGACGGACTTGTGCACCCCCGTGGCCCAGTCGCGGAGGTCATACACACCGACACTGATCAGACCACGCTCGATTGCGCGCCCAAGCAACGCGTGACGTAATGGCTGCAAATATTCTGGGAATATTGAGACAACATCAAGTCTCACAGGTCCAACAACCCTTCCGGCGGAGTGATCGTCATCGTTCCAGCTTCCAAATCTACTTCGGCAATGAACTCGTCGACGAATGGGACTAAAACGGTGCGACCGTCGTCGGTCAGCGTGATTTCCAGCAAACTACGGTTGATGGTTTCGACGACACCGCTAATTGCGCCAATCTCCGTGCCATCGTGCCACACGCGCAAACCTTCCAAGTCATGGTCATAATAACCATCCTCGTCCGAATCATCAGCCGGCGCATAAAACTCCATGCCCCGCAACGATTCCGCCGTAGTGCGGTCCGTGATTTCCTTCAATGCAAGTAATAAACGCCCTTTATGCGGACGCGCACTGCGGACCTGTAATGATTGCGTGCGACCTGACTGACGGCCCTCGATAACAGTATCCGGGGCAAAGCGGCCTTCCGGGTCATCGGTAGTAGTTTCCACCACGACTTCGCCACGGATGCCATGGGTCTTAACGACCCGACCAATTCGTACGTCCATATCCCCTAATTTAGCGTGTCCGTCATACAAAAACCGCGCGGGTTCCCGGTTCGGGAACGCCACGCGGTGTTGCAAAGCCTGCGGAATCTTTCAGACCGACTGCAGACTTTTAGTCGTTGGATTCAGCTTCGGCTTCGCCTTCAGCAGCAGCCTTCTCAGCTTCTGCCTTTTCCTTAGCAGCTTTAGCGTCGGCTTCTTCCTTAGCCTTCTTCTTCTTTTCGGTGATGGCTTCGATAGATGGGCCGTTGTTGGCTTCCTCCAGGGCCTTGTTGAACAGCTCCAGCTTGGAAGGCTTCGGCTCAGCGGTCTTCAGAGTACCCTCTGCACCAGGCAAGCCCTTGAACTTCTGCCAGTCACCGGTGACCTTCAGCAGAGCGAGAACCGGCTCGGTAGGCTGTGCACCAACAGACAACCAGTACTGAGCGCGCTCGGAATCAATATCGATCAGGGAAGGCTCCTGCTTAGGCTGGTATCGACCGATAACCTCGATCTCTTTACCATCACGGCGGGTGCGAGAATCGGCGATGACCACACGGTACTGTGGAGTGCGGATCTTGCCGAGGCGTTGCAGCTTAATTTTGACAGCCATTATTGGCTCCTTTTCTTTGTAGAGATTCACTGGGTAGTTCTGACACCTGCGAATACAGGCCGGTTCAACCCTTGGATTAGTCTGCGCGTGATCCCAACCGCGACGACCGTAGACGACCGCGATGTTACGCAGATACACAGACAGCCCTCGAGTATAGCCCGGAAACTTGTTGTTGGCCAACCACGGTTTTCTTGCCGCACATTCGCACAGCAGCGGTTTAGTCAACAGCAAGTTAATCAGCAAGGGCTTAAGCCAAGTTGACCAGCAGCGGCTTAAGCAAAGCCCCTGCAGGGTGAGTCAAATAGGGCGAACAAGAAAAAAACGTTAAACTACCCAAGTATCCATAATCGATATCGCTATTCGCTCCCGTTTCGCAACAGTCTTATCACCGATTGATTATTTGACCCCGCTTTGACTCCCACACCAAATAAACCCTCCTACCGCTATGACTTGGACGGCCTACGCGGCCTTGCCATCGCCCTAGTGGTAGTTTTCCATGTCTTTGTTGGCAGGGTATCCGGTGGCGTGGATGTGTTCTTACTGTTGTCCGGTTATTTCTTTCTTGGTTCACAGCTCCGCTATGCCTCTGGTGATAACGCCTCGCTGAATCCATGGTGGCCCATCTGGCGCACAATTCGACGGATAGTCCCCGCACTCGCATTAGTTGTGGGCATCACCGTGATTTTAGTGCTGACCACCACCCCGTGGCTGATGAATATCGAACTGGCACAGCAGATAACCGCCAGCCTAGCCTATTACCAAAACTGGGAGTTGACCAGGCAAGACGCGGATTATGCTGCGGCGGCAGCGGAAATCTCCCCACTGCAACATCTGTGGTCGATGGCAGTGCAAGGGCAGTTTTATGTGCTGGGCATCGGATTCGCATTGTTGCTGGCGTGGGCGCTACAGAACCGTAGGCACCTGGTACAGCGGGTTGCGGGGCCGATACTTGCCATCGTCACGGCCATTTCATTTGCTTATGCTTCCCGCTTCGGCCTTTACGGCATGTCAGATAATTATTATTCCACCTGGTCACGGATGTGGGAATTAAGCCTCGGGGCAGTTTTGGTGATTTACGGCAGCAAACTAGCCCTGAACCGTTGGCTTTCCGACATTGCTGGCGTCACCGGGTTGGTGTTGCTGTTTATCACAGGCATCATCGTCGAAGATTCCACGGCCTATCCCGGGCCATTGTCGCTGCTTCCAATTGGTGGCGCCGTACTGTTGATCATAGGTGGCAACGGCTACATCGCACAGTTTTTAGCCACTCGCTCGATGCGTTGGCTCGGTGAAATCGCCTACTCGCTGTACCTTTGGCACTGGCCCCTACTCATTATTGCTACGAATTACTGGAAGCAATCCGAACCCAGCGCGATACTGGGCATTAGTATCATCGCTATTTCCGTGCTGTTGGCGTGGATCACAAATAGGTTCATAGAAAAACCGCTGCGGGAAAAATCTTCCCGCCGGACGAGCAAGTCTCCACAGATCACCTGGAAGGAACTGCGCCAGAACATTAGCTCGCACCGTGCACGCGCCACCGGAGCCACTGTTACGGTTGCCGCCTTGCTCGCGTTGTTCTGCATCCAACCATGGTGGACGCAGCGTCTACACAATGAACGCAGCCTGCCGTTACCGCAGGAAATGTATCCTGGCGTGCTGGCCCAATCTGGGCACGACGTCCCAAAGAATGTAGACGTCGCACCAGATCCACATCTCGTTTCTAGCCTCGCCCCTGTCGTGTCCGAGGTCCACTGCTTTATCCCGGCCGATCATCCTTCTTCGACCGTGCAATTCGAGGAATCCCGCTATGGGGAACCCTGCGTTTTCGGTGACCGTGATGCAGACAAGACCGTTTACTTAGTAGGAGGCTCACACGCCGAACAGTGGGCTGGGCCGTTAGATGCGCTGGGGAAAAAATACGGTTTCCGCTTAGAGGTGATGCTGCGCGCGGGCTGCCCGATTGTCACGGGACCAAATGATTTGATCGTCGGCACTCATCAAATTGATCAGCGCTGCTATAACTGGAGTCAGCGGGTAATTGAGAAATTGCGCGAAGAAAAACCTGACCTCGTGATTTCAAATTCGACCCGACCGGTAGGCGAATTTGGTCATGGCCCAGATTATGTCCCGTATGGCTACGCAGCTTTTTGGCAAGAGCTTGCCGACGCTGACATCGATTTTGTCGGGTTACGCGATAACCCTTGGGGCTTTCGGCCCAACGGCGAGCCTTTCAACTTCAGTAACTGCCTAGTGGACGGTGGCGGGCTGTGTTCAGTCGCACGGAAGCAGGTGTATCAAGAAGTCGACCCCGCCGAATCCGTGTTGAATGAGCTGGGAATGAAGGCCGTAGATACAGCAGATTGGTTCTGCGACCAGCGACGCTGTGAAGTTGTTATCGGCAATATCGCTGTCTATCGCGATATGCACCATATTTCGAATGCATATGCAAAATCGGCCCAGCCTTTGCTGGAGCCGATTATCAAACCTTACGTCAAATAGCTTACTTGTTACCGAAGTTGAGCTTGCTCAAATCGATATTTTCCATTCCCGGAGGCATCTGCTGCTGCATTTGCTGTAGATCTTTCATCGATGGCATTCCGCCTCCCATTCCAGGCATACCTGGCATGTTTGGCATGCCTCCGCCACCGCCCCCGCCTTTCTTCCGTTTGCCCTTCTTGTTCTTCCGGCCCTTTGGTTTCTTCTTCGTCGCCGAACGTTTCGATCCGCCCATTCCAGGCATACCGAACTGCCCAGCCATCTTGCTCATCATCTTTTTCGCTTCGAAGAAGCGCTCCACCAGTTGATTAACTTCGGAGACTTCCACACCGGAACCGGCCGCAATACGCTTGCGGCGAGAAGCGTTCAAGATCTTCGGATCGTCGCGCTCAGCAGGGGTCATGCCGCGAATAATGGCCTGGATGCGATCCAGTTGTTTTTCGTCGACCATGTCGGCCATCTTCGACATTTGGCTACCGCCTGGCATCATCTTCAATAGATTGCCGATGGGGCCCATCTTACGCACCATCATGAGCTGGTCGAGGAAGTCATTCAGCGTCATCTCGCCCGAGCCGAGCTTATGCGCAGCCTCTTCGGCCTTTTTCTGGTCGAGGTTAGCCTCAGCCTGCTCAATCAAAGTGAGCATGTCGCCCATGCCCAAGATACGGCTGGCCATGCGCTCAGGATGGAATACATCAAAATCGGTGAGTTTCTCGCCGGTCGAAGCGTACAGGATCGGCTTGCCGGTTACCTCACGAATAGACAGCGCTGCACCACCACGAGCATCACCGTCCAACTTTGTCAGAACAACGCCAGTAAAATCGACGCCATCCCGGAAAGCCTCGGCGGTATGAACGGCATCCTGACCGATCATCGAGTCTATGACAAACAAGACTTCGTCGGGATTAACCGCGTTCCGAATATCCCGGGCCTGGTTCATCAAAGTCTCGTCAATACCAAGGCGACCAGCAGTATCGATAATAACGACGTCATGTTGGGCCTTGCGGGCTTCTTCAATGCCGTTACGTGCGACCTCGACTGGGTCTCCGTGCGAGGTTCCCATTTCATGTTGGGAATCCATGGAGGTGCCAGGGTCCGGAGCGAAGGTTTTGACTCCCGCGCGCTCACCAACAATGCGCAGCTGATCAACAGCGCCTGGGCGCTGCAAGTCACAAGCTACCAGCATTGGGGTGTGACCACGGCTTTCCAGGTGTTTGGCGAGCTTACCCGCCAGAGTGGTTTTACCAGCACCTTGCAAACCAGCCAACATGATGACTGTCGGCGGGGTTTTCGCCAAGTTCAAACGCCGTGTCTCGCCGCCGAGGATATCTTGAAGTTCCTCATTGACGATTTTTACAACCTGTTGAGCCGGGTTCAGGGCTTCGGAAACTTCCGCGCCAATGGCACGATCTTTGATGCGTTTAATGAAACCGCGCACGACGGTGAGCGAAACGTCGGCTTCCAACAACGCCAACCGGATTTCCCGGGCGGTGGCATTGATATCCGCCTCCGTCAGTTTGCCCTTGCCGCGAAGGCCTTTCAGGGCAGACTGTAGCCTGTCGGACAATGACTCAAACACGTCGTGTAACTCCCTACCGTTGGCATATACTAGCCCCACTAGCCTAGCCGGTCTTGCCCGCGCAGGTCATATCAGACTCCCCCAAATGCCGGGGCCACGAAAACACAGGATTTAGATTGCTTTTCCGCCGCTTTCCCGAGTACGGACTCGGATAACGTCTTCGGCCGGGGTAACTCAAAATGACAGCCACAGTAGCAGCGGTAGTGCTTACTCAGTCCGGCCTTGCTAAACCAATCGCAAGATAGTTAGGGGTTAAGTAGCAAAAAGCCCCAGGCCACAAGGCCTAGGGCATATAATCAAATCGAATTAGTCGCGTTTGCGCGCTTGTCCGGTCTCTTGTTTGTACTGGAAATCGTCGGGAGAGACGAATTCACCTTCCCAAACGTTTGCTTCGTTAAATTGCACATCGACGATTGCGACGTGACGCAGAATGGACGAACGTGAAATCAGTATCGAGCCGATTGCCGAAGTGCCCAGCAGTAAGATGATCGCCCCGATGCCAACGATTGCGGTAGACCAACGGGGCTCCAACAAAAAGACACCGATAATAATCATCGACACACCAAAGCCTGATGCTGTCGACAGAACTGACATACGCGCGTAAACATCTCGGAAAGTAAGCATGCCTGCACCGCAGATTACGAAGTTGGCAGCGCCTATAAGGATGAATACCGAGGAAACAATTTCCATAACGTCCATTAACGAGCACCCCTCAATAGAGCACGGGATAGCGAGACTGCCGACAAAAAGCCGACCAGTGACGCGACGAGCATCAGGTCAAAGGTATAACCGGATCCTTTCAAGAATCCGCTGAGCCCGAGAAGCGCAACCAGTACGAACAATAAGAAGTCCGCGGCGGAAACCCGGTCCGAACGGGTCGGCCCCACCAACATACGATACGCTGCGGGAAGCGCCGACAGTGCGATCATAACGATTGCGATAGCGATTACGGTTGTCATTATTTAGCGTCCTCATTCAATCGCGGACGGAACATGATGCCCTTCAGCATGCGTTCTTCCATGTCCCGGAGATCTTCGCGTAATTCGTCGGCAGATTTGTTATACATACCGTGCACATACATGATGCGTACACCGTTCTTCGTCTCCCCTGCACCGACTACCAAAGTACCTGGGGTGATGGTCACCAACGCCGCGAACAGCGTGTAATGGCCGGCTTTAAAACTGCGAGATTCATAACAAGCTACGCCTGGCGTCGAATCATGGCCCCGGGAAATAATGTCGCGAATAACGGACATATTCGCAACAACGAATTCTTTCAGGTACCAGAGCCAAAAGCCCAACATACGAAATGGCCAAGTCACAATATCCATTAGTTTTTCACCGCCTCAACATAGCTGGAGGTATCCATCAGGTTGTTAGCGGCTACCTCGGAATACTGCATCAAATATTCGCCACCGACACCAAGCACCAAGGTAATGACGGCAGTTATTACTGCTGGAGCAGCGAGCCAAAAACCAATACGCGATTTCGGTTTCTTCGTGGTTTTGTCCTCAGTCATCGTCTGAGAATCGCTACGCGTATATGTGGCAACGCCGCCTCCCAAGGTTGCATGAGGGCCGTCTGGGTCTTGTCCGTGCGCGGGATCCGGCAGTGGGGTTTTCGGGTTACCCCAGAAAACGCCTCCCCAGATCTTCAGCATCGACAATAGCGTGAGCAAAGAGACGACCACCATGACTGCCAACGGGTAGATCCAGTTAACCTCCCAAGTAGCTATCATCAGCGAGAATTTGGCTACGAAGCCGGAGAATGGCGGGATACCGGCCAGAGACAAAGCTGCGACGAAGAACGCAACGGCCATGATTGGTTCGCGTTTCGCCATCGCGGTCACCTTGCCCAATTCGCCGGTTCCGTATTGCACCTCGATTGCGCCGGTCGACATAAACAGAGAGGCTTTCACAATCATGTGGTGTACAAGATAGAAAATGCCTGCTGCCAAACCGAGTTCCGTAAACAACGCGACGCCCATCATGATGTAGCCGAGCTGGGAAACCATGTGGAATGCCAGAATCGAACGCGTAGTTTTCTCACCCACTGCTCCCAGGACACCAACGACCATGGTTAAGCTGAACAGCGCGACCATGATCCAGAGGAAGCGGTCATCGCCATCGAAGAGCACCGCGTAGATGCGGTAAATCATGTAAACGCCGACTTTGGTGTGCAAGCCGGAAAACAGTGCGGTAATCGCAGGGCTGGTATACGGGTAGGTCTGCGCCAACCAGGAGTGAACCGGCACGATCGACGCCTTGATGAACATAGCCAGCAAGCACACAGCACCTGCCAGGGCGACGGCTGGGTCTTCTTTGGCGGCACCGGCTAGCTCAGCGAGGTTAATGCTTCCGGCTGTGCCGTAAACCAGACCTACACCGACCATGTACAACGTAGAGCCAAGAAGGTTCGACGCAATGAATAGGCGCATGCCACCTACTAGCAGTGATCCACCGCGCTGGTGAATCGTTAATGCATACAACCCGTAGGACGGCAAGAGCATGATCTCAAGACAAACGAAAAAGTTAAAGAGATCGCCAGTCAAGATCGCACCAAAGACGCCGGCCATCAAAATGAGGATCAATGGTGCGGCAAAGCGCTGCTTGGTTAGACCCGAAGCAGCAGCAAACCAGGCACAGACTAGGCCGAGTACGGCCGTAGTCACGAGCATCAGCACAGCGAACATATCGGCCACGAATGGGATCGAATATCCAAAGCCCCACATACCAATGTTGTGAGCGATGGTTTGCCCGTCAGAAACCAGTGGGAACAGCGCGGCAGATGCTGCGATAGAGCCAGTCAGCGTTGCGAAGAGCACAATGTCTTGTAACAACTGGAAACGGTGTCCGACGACCAGGACGCCACCAAGCACTAGGGGCAGCGCAGTAAAGAGTGGTAATAGTGCAGCAATATCCATTACAGAACCACATCCTGCTCGCGTGCAAGGTTAACTTCTGGGCGGGTGGCGTCGTCTTTCTTACCGACGGCTGCCGTGACAAACATCAAAACCGAAATTGAGAAGGAAATCACGATTGCGGTGAGAACTAATGCCTGCGGCAGTGGGTCGGCTGCTTCCGCGACGGCCGCGGTGTCGTGGCTTCCGAATGGCTCGTTACGCGAAGCAGTACCGCCGGCTGCAATCAGGATTAGGTTTGCTCCATGCGAGAGCAGGGTAAAGCCGAGCGCAATGCGTAGCATGTCGCGGCGCATCATTAAATACACCGCACAGCCTACGAGCAGGCCGGCAGAAATGGCGAGTGTCATAAATTAGTTCCTTTCTGCCTGTGGTTCGGCTTCCAGGGACCGGTCCGCAAGGTCGGCATCCGCTCCTGGTTCGCGGGCATCGGCTTCGTCAGAATTCAGCCGAGGCATTCCCAGAAGGTTGAAAGCAGCCAGAATCATGCCAATCACGGCCAGATATACGCCGAGATCGAACAGCAGGGCCGTCGACAAGTGCAAACCAAAAATGTGGGTGTCCAGTGGCCTGAGGAAAGAGCCTTCGACAAAGCCCAATAGACCCGTAGCTACAGCCACTGTGATGCCGCCACCAATCAGTGCCATGTATGGCAAGCGGATCTTGGCTTCGGCGTTCGATGGCGCGGCCAGGTAGACCAACGCGAATCCAGCCGAAGCAATCAACGCAGCTACGAATCCGCCGCCTGCTTCGTTGTGCCCGCGGAAAAACAGCAAGATCGACAAAGCGACGATGATTGGCCCCACCAGCTTGCTGGTCGAACGCAAGAACACAGAGTTTGCGCGTGCATCAATCAGCGGAGAGTGCTTGTCCATGTGGGTATCGTGCACCGCAAGCAAGCGGTTATTGGACAGGAGCACGGCAATCGCGATACCAGCAACGCCAAGGACCGTTAGCTCACCCAAGGTATCGAAGGCACGGAACTCGACCAGAATGACGTTGACAATGTTGGAGCCGCCCGTCAGTTCTTCCGTTTCACGCAAGAAGTATTCGGAAACATCCGAAATCTCGCGGCGTCCGGTTAGAGCCAACACTGCCAGCATGGTGGAGATACCTACGGCAACTGAGAGAACAATAGACCAGAAATGCGAACGACGTGTATCTGGAGTGAAATGGTCCGGTAGACGGTGCAGAATCAGCACCAGAACACAAACTGTCAGGATCTCCACCGTCAACTGGGTATTCGCCACGTCAGCGGCACCAAGGACGTAGAACCACAGAGTCATGCCAAAGCCCGCGATCGATACGACCACAACCACTGTCAAGCGTGACTTAGCCATCACGGTGGCCATACAACCCATCGCGACGAGTAGAACAAAAATCCAGTCGATGGCCCAAGCCCGTTCCCCAACTACCTCAGGAAGATCGTTCAGGGTAAAGATGCCGATCACCGCCAAGGTGATGACGCCAAGCAGTGGTAACACGAGGTGACGCCGCATCGACGTCGTGCCAGTAGCGGCTGTGAAGTACTTGCCGCCCGTATTGATGATGCCTTGGCGCAAAAATTCCACCACATATAGACCAGTGAGCGGAGCACCAAAAACAGACATCGCCCGGAACAACTGATCACGATTCAGAACTAGCACGATGCCAACGAGCACGATGAGCACCGACATTCCGAGTGCCATGTTGAAACCGTGCCAAATGGCGAGGTGCACATGTTGGTCTGCACCGGTAACAGCGAGCGCGGCGTCATCAACCAGGTTATCGACCGCACCCGGGTATAGGCCCAATGCAAGCGTCAGCAAAGCCAACAACGCTGGGATGACCCAGAAAGTGAATGCAGCTTCTGGGACGGTCTTGTTTACGTCGGTTTCTGCAACACTGCCCCGTGCTCCGAAGACACCGATGATGTATTTGAAGGAATACACGAAGGTAAACATCGACGTCACGACCACACCGGCGGTGATTAGAACGTTCATGTTGTCACCGAACGGCGCATCCAACGCAGCCTCTATCAGACCTTCCTTGGATACGAAACCGAACAGCAATGGAATGCCTGCCATCGAGGTTGCGGCGATGACCACCAAGGTCTTGGTTACCGGCATTTTGGTACGGACATAATGCAGCTCAGAGTACAAACGCGTACCAGATTCATGTTCGACGATGCCTACAGACATGAACAACGCAGCCTTGAAACACGCGTGCGCAATGGTGTGCACAATGGCCGCCGTCAGTGCTGCATCCGTGCCGATGCCAACCGTGGCCACCAAAAGTCCAAGCTGCGACATGGTGGAATAAGCAAGCAGTTCCTTCAAGTCGTCGCGGGTCACGGCGGTCATGGCGCCAAAAGCAGCCGTGAACAAACCACACACAATAAGCAAAATATTCCAGATGGCTACTTCTCCAAACAGCGGAGAATAGCGCAGAATCAAGTAGATTCCTGCTTTAACCATTGCTGCCGCGTGAAGATAAGCAGAAACCGGCGCGATAGCTACCATAGAATCAGGCAACCAGGCTTGGAATGGGAACTGCGCAGACTTTGTAAACGCGGCCCCGGCGATCAACATCGCTACCACAGTCAAGGTTCCAGGGTTGTCAGCCCAATAGTCCGACGCAATGACTTCACTAAGCTGCAATGTGGCCGTCGACACAGACATGATGATGGTTGCCGTCAGCAGCAACAGACCACCAAGGACAGTGACCAAGAGGGTTCGGATAGCTGGCTGTTGCCCCTTTTCACCGGAGTTCCCGATGAGGAAGAACGAACACAGCGTCGTCATTTCCCATGCAACATAGAAAACAAACAGGTTGTCAGTGGTCACCAACAGAGCCATTGCCGCCGCGAAGCCGGTGATAAAGAAGTAGAACGCCGAATCCTTGTGGTGCAGGTAGCGGGTGGAATACATCAGCACCCCGGCGCCAATCACAAGGACCAGCAACAGAAATACGAATGATAGACCGTCCAGACGAACGTTGAAGTCCACGCCCAACGAAGGAATCCACGGTACTGATTCCGTGTGTATCCCATCGTAGACGGCAACCCCCATGATGGTTGCAACGATCAGCGGTAGAGCCAACACCCAACCCGCATTTCGGCCTAGTAGGCGCGAAAGCAGCGGGGCGCTGGCCACCGTCACCCCGAGTAGCGCTAATAAGGAAAAAATCATCGTCGTTTAGATTATCACGTAGAGCTAACGCTCATTGCCCAGGAGCGCATCGACAAATGATTCGATTTCAAACGGAGCCAGATCGTCCGCGCCTTCGCCCAAGCCCACGAGCTTGACCGGCACTCCCAGTTCTTCTTGTACTTGGAACACAATGCCGCCCTTTGCCGTGCCATCAAGCTTGGTCAAAACAACACCGGTGATGTCGACGACCTCACGGAAGATCCGCGCCTGGGCCAAACCATTCTGGCCGACGGTGGAGTCGATAACCAGGAGAACCTCGTCGACTTCCGCCTTCTTCTCGATGACACGCTTAACCTTGCCCAACTGGTCCATCAGGTTATTCGAGGTATGCAAACGGCCTGCGGTATCAACCAGCACCACATCAACGCCCTCGTTGACTCCCGTCGCCACGGCATCAAAAGCGACGGAAGCAGGATCTGCTCCTTCGGCACCGCGGACGGTGGTCGCCCCAACGCGACGACCCCATGTCTCCAGCTGGTCGGCTGCTGCAGCACGGAAGGTATCGGCAGCGCCGAAAACCACATCATGCCCCATTGCTACTAACACGCGACCAAGTTTGCCGGTGGTGGTTGTCTTACCGGTGCCGTTAACGCCAACAATCATGGCAACGGCCGGTTTACCGTCATGTGGCATCGCTTTGATGGAACGATCCATCTCTGGCTTGCCTACTTCAATAAGCGCCTCACGCAGCATCGCGCGGGCCTCGGCTTCGCACGATACACCGCGCTCAGAGATTTTCTCACGCAGCAAATCGGTGACTTTCATGGTGGCATTCGTTCCCAAATCCGCCATGATCAAGGTATCTTCAATTTCTTCCCATGCGTCCTCATCCAGATCGCCTGCTGTGAGAAGCCCCAACACTCCTTGCCCGATGGCATTTTGCGACTTGGATAACCGACCCCGCAATTTAGACAAACGTCCCGTAGCCGGAGCGATATCGTCTTGGGGCTTCGGCTCCGGTTGAGGTACTGCCTCCGGTTCTGGTTCTGGTTCCGGTTCTGATTCCGGTGCCGGTTCTGGCTCCGGCTCTACCTCCGGTTCTGCCTCTGTTTCTGGAGCTGCCGGTGAAGTTGCCTCTACTTCTGGAGCTGCCTGTGAAGTTGCCTCTACCCTTCCGTCAACAGAGTCTTCCGCAGCAGACTCTTCGGCTTCTGGCTGCGCTGAAGCTTCTTGCTCGGCTGACTCAGCAGCCTCCGCATTCCTAATGGATTCTTCATCTGTCGCATCAGCCGACTCAGAAGCGATTGGTTCCTGCTTAAATTCAGGCTCAGGCTTAGCAGCAGGTTGTTTTTCCCCTGCCCCACCCGGGGCAAAATTAAAGCCTCCGGTGGCTTGGTAATTACCGGATTTTTGCTCTTGGGTCAGCTGTTTCGGCTCTTCGGAATCCTCACCACCGAAACTAACCATCTTCGACTTTTTGCGCTTCGCGCCAACGATTAGCGCAATAATGATGATTAGTGCCAACGCAACAGCGGCAACAATCACCCAAAACGCGACGGCATTGTTCGTCGCAAAGTCCATGAGACTATCCCACCATGATTCTGAAGTATCCATGGTCTCCATTCTGGCAGCCTTCCTCGTTTTTTACATGCGCATCCCCAAAATTGGCATACGCTGTTGTTTCGTGGTTTTTAGTTGTCTTTTCGTTATCTACTCAGTAGGCCAGGCCGGTAAAGAATCGCCGTAATTTTCGATCCACTCTGCGATAGCCTCTTGCTCTTCGCCTTCGTCATATTTGTTCAGCAATAAGTCTTCGAGCGCACCATATTCCTCATCCGACAGTGAAATTTCAGAAATCCATTGCGCCAACTCTGGGTGCTCAGCGGAAAAATCAGGGCGAGCCAGCGTATGCAAGCCTTCTGGCTCTCCCAAAGCACCTTTCGGATCCGCCAAGTCCTTCACTGGGTACGTATTATTTGCCCAATACGGACGCCACAGTGTCACCACAACATCGCGTTTATCGGAAATCGCGTCGTCCAACTCCGCCAACATCGCCGGAGTCGACGAAGTTTTCAGCGTGTAGCCATCCAAACCATATTCCGGGATCACCTCGTTTTCAACGACGTTCACGGCTCCAGAACCCGCCTCAATTCCGATGATGTCGCCGTCGAAGCGCGCTTCTGCACCAACCAGATCCGCAATAGAATCCAGTTCACTGTATTCCGGTACAGCAAGAGTCAATCGTGCATTCGGGAAGAAAACCCCAATGTCTTCAATATTGTTTTTGAATCGCTCCCACTGATCCTTATTGGTACGCTCCGGCCAGCTGGACGGCACAATGTCAATATCACCATTAGACACGGCTGTATAAACAGCAGCAACGTCATTAACGTCGGTGTGCTCGAAGCTATAGCCGTGGTCAGAGGCGACGTATTCAATTAAGTTCGCCATGAGCAGCATGTCACTCCACGCTGTCATATATCCGAAAGTCAGTTCTTTGTCATCGCCGCCGTTGGGATCACTCGCGCACGCACCCAGGGCCAACGAGGCACTCACCAGCATGGACACAAAAGTCATTTTCTTTTTCACAGACGCTAGTCTACGTGCCTTAAACGTCGCTGACCGCAACCTGCAAACATGCCACTTTTACCGGCACATCGCGGGTGCTAGTTGCTGAACGTAGCCTTCAGCCGCAGCTACTTAGCGGATCCGTTATCCGCGCGCCAACCGCTGCGAAAGCACATGCGTCACACCATCTGAGCGCATCGTCACACCATAAAGTACATTCGCGATATCCATCGTCGGTTTCTGGTGCGTGATCACAATCAATTGTGAATCCCTGCGCAATTCCTCGAACAAGGCCAGCAACCTGCGCAGGTTCACATCATCCAAGGCGGCTTCTACCTCATCCATCACGTAAAACGGCGACGGACGCGCACGGAAAATCGCCACCAACATTGCCAATGCAGTCAGTGATTTTTCCCCACCCGACAGCAGAGACAAACGCTTCACCTTCTTCCCCGGCGGCCGGGCTTCCACCTCAATGCCGGTGCTCAGCAGGTCTTCTGGCTCGGTCAAAAGCAACCGCGCTTCGCCACCAGGAAACAACGTGGCAAACACGCGCGGGAACTCCGCCTCCACATCTTTCCAGGCTTGCGTAAACAGTTCTAAGATTTGCTGGTCGACCTCTGTGATCATGGTTTGCAGATCGCGCCGGGTCTGGATGACGTCGTCAAGCTGTTGCGATAAGTAGTTGTAACGCTCCTCCATCGCTTTGTATTCTTCCAGTGCCAATGGATTGACTTTTCCCAACGCCCCCAGGTCCTTTTCGGCGCGCTTGAGCCGCTTTGTTTCTGCCGCGCGGTCGAAATCTTCCCCCGGACTATATTCGCGCACCAGATCCTCGATCGCGATACCCAGCTGCTCACCGACTTTATTTTCGGCTTCTTCGACGCGTACGGCGGACTGTGAGGCCTCCATGTCAGCTTGATGAAATTCCTTCGTCACCGCATCCAACGATCTCCGCGCTGCCGAAACTTCCGCGCGTACTGTGTTTAAGCGCGTATTTGTTTCGTTCCGTCGAGCAGTAAGCTCATCACGACGGCGTCCGGCCCGCTCGGTCGCTGCTTCCGCCCGTTCTGCAATTTCTTGGGCATGGCCCAGCACTGCCTCGGCCAACTCAGCCTGTTGTTTGCGGCGAGCCATGGCTTGCTCATGCCTACGCTTAGCTACTCTCTCGTGTTCTGCTTGCCGACGCAGCGCGTCACCTTTTCCATGCGCTTGCCCGGCCCGATCTTGCGCGCTACGTGCGGCCACAGCGGCATCCATTTCCCGCGCCTTAGCTTGGGATAATGCTGCCTGCGCTGCCTGTCGTTGCTGCTCTAAAGCCGCAGCTTCTTCCTTGGCATCACCGGCTTCTCCGGTGTCGTTGTGCTTATCGACGCGCGCCAGCCGGTCGCTAACTTCCCTGTGCTGCGATTCCAGCTCCTCGCTGCGTGCGCGCGCCTGCTGTGCTCTCTCAGCAGCAGTTTCATGCTCTCTGGCGTAGCGCTCCACCTGTTGGTGCACGCGCTGTTCTTCGCGTTCTGCTGCTTGAATGTCTTTATCGTGTTCCCGCAGTGCGGATCCGTGATGGGCGGATTCTAAACGGGCTTCTTCCGCCGACTGCTTCGCACCTGCGATCGTGCCAGCCAACTGTTCCAATTCCGCTTGTGCAACGCGCAGTCCCTGTTGCGCCTGCGCAATCTCCGAGCTGCGCTCCACCGCAGAACCTGCGTGTGAGCCAACCTCGACCCAGCCTTCACCAATCAGCAGTCCGTCTCGGGTAACCGCGCGCAGGCGTGGATCCTCACGAATCAGTTCTCGTGCGGTGGCGTAGTCTTTCGCGACGACGACGTCGGCAAGCATCCGGCCAACTGCCACTGCCACGGAATCATTCACAGTCACGTGGTCAAGTAGCCACTCGGCGCTGACCGCAGTATCCACATGCCAGGCAGTCGCGCTTCGACTCGTATCCACCAATACCGCGCGTGTGGAATCAATCGCCTCAGCAAGCAACTCGGACGAAACGGGACCAGCCAATGCTTTCGCATAGTCGCCTAACGCGGCAGAAAGCGCCGCCTCCCATCCGGCATCTGCTCGCACAAGATCAACCAGATCACGCCAAGAATCATCCAGATGTTCTCGGATGTCTTGCTTCGGTGCTTGTGCCTGCAAAGTGTCGATACGCGATTGCAAGGTATAAACCACGCGTTCTCGTTCTCGTTGAGTCTCGCGTAGGTCATCGAGGCGCTGCTCGGCAGCCGTCGATTCGGAACTGGCTTGTTGTGCACGCGCGGCCAAGGTTTCGCGCTGTCCACGCAGTTCCTTAGTTTTATGCGCCCATTCACGGGCTTCTTTCCGAACCTCTTGCAGGCGCGTGCGAGCTTCCTGCCCTGTTTCTTCTGCGCGCTCCAGGTTTTCACGGGCGCTGTTCAGCTGCTGCGAGACGGATTCTTCTTCCGCCACTAGGCGCACCACGCCTTCGCGTCGGTCGGATTCTGCGCGCAATCGTGCCAGGTGCTCCCGCTCAGCTTCTTGTACCGTTTCATTGAGCTCAGCAACTTCTTCTCGAATCTCTTCTAGCTCTTCTGCAGCCGCTTCAGCGGCTTCTACGAGTTCTTCATGCTCTTCATCTGCGCGTAACGCCCGGGCTTCCAATTCGTCGGGGTCTTGGCCAGAATAGGCAGCGATGTTCCCGGAATTGCGTGCTCTGTCGGCAGCAATGCGCACAGTCGCAGCGATGCGTTCGCTCAACGCGGACAGACGGAACCATAGGTTTTGAGCTTCTTGTTCTGCTGGGGTGACCTGGGAAAGCTCGGCTTCAGCTTCCGTCTGCCGAAACTCCGCTTCTTCCAGGTGTTCCTGGTTGGTCTCTAGCCGCCCACGCAGCTCTTCCGCTTTTAGCCCCGCTTGTTCTTTATGCCCACGCAAGCGCACAATTTTTTCACCCGCCAGAACCAGCCGGGCTTCGCGCACCTCTGCTTGCACAGTTGCAGCCCTACGCGCGGTTTCGGCCTGCCTCGCCAGTGGTTTGAGCTGTTTTGATAACTCGTCAGTAAGATCTTGCAGACGATCCAAGTTCGCCTGCATGCCGTTGAGTTTACGCTGAGCTTTTTCTCGTCGACGACGGTGTTTAAGCACGCCTGCAGCTTCTTCGATATAAGCACGGCGTTCTTCCGGCTTCGACTCCAGGATCTCAGACAGTTTTCCCTGCCCAACGATAACGTGCATCTCTCGCCCAATGCCGGAATCTGACAATAGTTCCTGAATATCGGCCAGTCGGGCCTTAGCACCGTTGATTTCATATTCACTGGCACCGTCACGGAACATGCGCCGTGTCAGGCTGACCTCGGTGTACTCGATCGGCAGCTGGCCATCGGCATTGTCAATCGTCAGAGTCACTTCGGCGCGTCCGAGCGGTTTGCGCCCTCCTGCTCCGGCGAAGATGACATCTTGCATTTTGCCGCCGCGCAGCGTTTTCGCGCTGCCTTCCCCCATGACCCAGGCCAGCGCATCCACGACGTTGGATTTTCCAGAGCCATTTGGCCCGACAACTGCACAGATGCCGGGTTCAAATTTCATTGTCGTCGCCGAAGCGAATGACTTAAACCCTTTGAGGGTTAATGCTTTTAGGTGCATAGACTATGTGGACTATGTCTGGAACCAGCCCAGGCTGGTTTATTTCAGCGCGTCTTCTTCGCTGCGGCGGGTTACTGGATCGGACCCATCCCAGGCTTCAACGTTTTTCAGGCCCGGCAGCATATCGCGGTGGAAAACCGGATCCTGGCCGCGGCGCTTTTGCTGGTTGTAGTTCTTCAGCAGTTTGAGCGCAACTCCACCCAGCGGGACAATCGCAATCAGGTTAAGGACCACCATTGTCGCAGCGAAGGTATCTGCCAGCGCGAAGACCACAGGGATGCTGGTGACGGAACCGATAACGATGAAGGCCAGCACGCCTACTCGGAAACCATTGAGGACCTTCGGAGATTCCGTGAGGTATTGCAGGTTAGTCTGTGCCAGATAGTAGTTACCCAGTACGGAAGAGAAAGCCAGGCAGAAGATGATAAAGGTGACGATGTGGATGCCCCAGTTACCAACCTCGTTTGCCAAGGCTGTTTGGGTCAGTGCAGCGCCTTCAATGTTATCGAGGCCGTACTTGTGGTCGCCGCCGAGCAAAATGATGAAAGCGGTAATAGAGCAAACCAGGAGGGTGTCGAAGTAAACGCCCAAGGTCTGCACTAAGCCCTGCTTAACCGGGTGAGACACGGTAGCAGTGGCAGCAGCGTTCGGAGCGGAACCTTGGCCGGCCTCGTTAGAGAACAAACCGCGGCGCATACCGTGGGAAAACGCCGCACCGACAGTGGCACCGACAACCTCGGTAACACCGAAAGCATGACCGATGATGTGGCCGATCATTCCTGGAACTTCGTTGATGTTGATGATGATGACTACCAAGCCAATGATCACATACAGGCCAGCCATGAATGGGACAATGACCTGGGTGAAGTTCGCAATGCGCTGCACACCACCGAAGATGACAACCGAAGAAATAGCCGCCAAGGCAATGCCGATGATGAGGTTAAACACCCAACCTTCCAGGCCTAAAGAGGTGGACATGGTATCGACAATGGCGTTCGATTGGAAAGCGTTATAAACGAAGCCGAAGGTGAAGGCCAAAGCCACCGAGAACACCGCTGCCAGCGGTTTGAAGCCCAGGCCACGGGTCATGTAGTAGGCCGGACCACCACGGTAGTTTCCGCTAGCTTCTTTGGTTTTCCACAGCTGTGCCAAGGTCGCCTCAATGAATGCGGTCGCGCCACCAACCAGCGCGATAATCCACATCCAAAACACTGCACCAGGGCCACCGATAGTGATGGCTACCGCGACACCAGCGATATTGCCGGTGCCCACGCGGGAGGCTGCAGAGATAGTGAAAGCCTTGAATGCGGAGATACCGCCATATTCGGGGTCCAGGTTCTTGCCTTTACCTTTCGGCCCTTCACCCAACGAACGGAACATGTCGCCGAGCTTGGTGACCTGTACACCACTTGTCCGCACGGCAAAGTACACACCAGATGCAATCAGCAGCCACGGGATGATTGCCCAAATGCCGTCATTAAACTTAACGATGACGGCTTCAACGCTTTCCAGGAAGTTCATAGCTTGTCACTTTATAGTGTCATTGGCACACTGCACAAAAGTGACTCGAGCGTTTGTTAATCACAATTCGGGTGATCTCATTTCCGCAGCGTAGACATGGTTTTCCGGTTTGCCCGTAAGCATTTAATGAGCGTTCAAAATACCCGCTCCCACCATTAACGTTGACGTAAAGTGCATCGAAGCTGGTACCTCCGGCATCTAAGGCGCGGGACATCACATCGTGAGCCGCTTCCAGCAAGGCCACCGCCTGGCGTTGCAAGAGTTTGTTCGCGGGCGTCGCCGGATGGATTTGTGCCGCCCACAGTGCTTCGTCGGCATAAATATTGCCAATACCAGAGACAATTTCTTGGTTTAACAGCACGGATTTCACCGCAGAACGACGCTTTCGCACTGCGCAGGCGGCAGCTAGCAAATCAAAATCTGGACTAAACGGGTCCGGGGCGATATGCGCTGCTGGTTCTGGCAGATCCGGCTTCTCTTCCGAAAATTCGCAGACCAACCACCTACCAAAAGTGCGTTGATCGACGAAGGCGAGCTCACGCTTGTCGACGCCGGCCGCACGATGATCGGCAATACCAGCAGCACCGCTGTCTTTTGCATCAGCAGCATCACCGCTGGCGCTCGGGACTTCCAGCTCTGCCCGAATGCGCAGGTGTTTGGAAGTCACCTGCCCGGGCTTGCCGACGAGCATCTGCCCGCTCATCCCCAGATGCACGTACAGGGCCTGGCCGTCGGTAAGTTCAGCCCACAGGAATTTGCCACGCCGACACCACTGCTTGATCACCGCCCCGTGTAGCAAACCGGGCAACGGAAACTCCTGCCCGCGGTTTGCCCTTGGGTGTAAAACCTCGACATTGCGGAACCGCGCTCCGGTGGTGTGCTGGGCAAGACCGGAGCGGACTACTTCAACTTCGGGTAATTCCGGCACGGTGGCTATACCTTAATCGCACCTGGGTTCGATTGCACCAATTCGCATGCCTGACGTGCGGCTTGCTGTTCAGCGGATTTTTTGTTCGGGCCTTGCCCATAGCCAACCTCGGTTTTGCCTACTGTCGCCGTGACATAGAACGTCAAGTCGTGATCAGGGCCGGTACGTTCGTCCGAATAGACGGCCATCGGTAGTTTTGCGACCGCAAGTGCTTCTTGCAGGGTGGTCTTCCAATCCAGCGTGCGATTGCGTGCAGAAGCACCATCGATTTTGGTAGCAAAAAGCCGCAGGATTACCTCTCTAGCAATTTCGAAACCGTACTGCCGGTAGATTGCCCCCAGCAAGGCCTCAGTCGTATCGGCGAGGATGGAATCTTTATCTCCACCATCAGTGAGTTTTTCGCCTTTCCCCAACAGAATGTGCGGACCAAGGTTGATCTCTCGGGCTACGTCGGCCAGGCCGTAGCGAGAAACGATGGATGCACGCATCTTCGAAATATCTGATTCAGGGCGGTCCGGGTGGAGCTCGTACAGTTTCGCGGCAATGGACAAACCAAGAACCGCATCGCCGAGAAACTCCAAGCGTTCATTGTTCGGCAGCGCGCCGTTTTCATTAGCAAAAGAACGGTGCGTTAATGCCAGGCAAAGATACTCATCAGATAAATCCACCCCCAAACTGTCGAGCAGCGGGGTGTGATCAGTCGATTCAAAAGCCTGCTTTAAGGCTTGTTCGCCAGTCAGCCGGGTTTTCTTATTCGACCTAGTCACGGAACTTCTCCAGCCCTGCCCAACGCGGATCTACACGTTCTTCAGTTTCTTCGCCCGATACCCCGTCAGGTGCTGGAGTGGGCGCATCGTCTGGGCAGCCGTCTTCACAGACCGGGTTAAACGGCAACGCGACTACTAGCTCATCAGTGACGGTTTGCAGCAAGTCAATCGTGTCCTCGTGGCTGACTTGTGGAATCTCATCGCCGGAGCCAGCGTCTTCGTCGTCTTCCGCATCGCCACTAATAAACTCATCGTCGGCAGCAAAAACTTGACTAATCCGGAACTCGGTCGGACGCTCGAGTGGGCTTAAACAGCGAGAACACTCTCCCCGCAGCACTGCGCTGACGTCGGCATCTGCCATGACGCCGGAACCGAGCGAGTGCAGCACGGCATCGACGGTGACTTCCGCTCCCTCTTCAATCGCGAGCATTTCTGCGCCGATGCGTCGTGGCGCTGGTCCGGTATGCGTGATCTGCTCTGGGCCTTGCTGCTGTGTCAGCAGCGCTTTGACGTCGAAAACAAATGGTGATGTCATAACTCGTCCTAGCATACCGGGCTAGCCCGAACTAGTAGTCGTAACCTTCATCGCGTTCATCCCAGCGGCGGGCGCCGCGCCCGTTCGCACTGACTGCCCCACCTGCGCCAGCCCCACGACGCAGGGCGGCGCGATCGCGGGTCACCGTGCGCAAGACGCCATTGAGGTTTTCTTCGAATTCACCGAGACGGGCATCGATATAGTCATCGCACTCGGT